>JAKJFL010000647.1:0-2366 GCA_022704935.1 Candidatus Rifleibacteriota bacterium | reverse complement strand
TTATGCGTCGTTGACGCGCGACACCCGCATGCGAACCGCCACTGATCATCTGAATGCTTTCGTTGCAGCCTGCCGGCGGCGGGCGTGCGAACGCGGCCTTCCCGTGCGGCTTTCCGGCGACGGAGCCCGGATCTCGGTCGTCGACGCGCCGGCGCTCACCTTCGACGGCGCCGGCTGGACCGATGATTCGCGGCGCCTGCTGGGCGGCCTGACGTTCGACGGGGACCGCGTCTTCGATGCCCAAGGCCACCGGATCGCCTCGCTCACTCTCGCGTTCGAACTTCCCGGCGGCGACCTGCAGCCTGTGACGGTGGATGTGCCGGAACCGCGTCAATGGCTTCCGGACGGCAAAGCGCAGGCGGCTCCATGACGAAAAAGAACGGATTTTCCCTGCCGGAGATCCTGCTGGCTCTCCTGGTGATGTCGGGCGCTCTCGTGAGCCTGATGGGTGGACTTCGGGGCGCAGAGGCGCTCGAGCGCCGGGCCGCGTTCGAAGAGCGCGCGGCCGCGTATGCCGAACGCGAGATCGAGCTTCTGAAGAACGATCTGCAAGCCGGTCTCCGGCCGGGCGGCCCGGCGCGCACCCGCGGCCGGTTCCGCCTGCCGGGCGGCTGGAAGACCAGCCTTGCCTGGACGCCCCAGCCGGGTGAGGCGACCGTCAGGCTCGCCTGCACGGTCGAGTCGGGAGACAACCGCCTGGCGGTCGAATCCTTCCTCTTCCTTCCGGGAACTGGGAGGGCCGTGAGATGAACGTAACAAAAGGGTTCACCCTGGTCGAAGTGCTCGTTTCCATGCTGATCATGGGCATGACGGCCACGGGCCTCCTCCAGCTGCTGGATTACGGCGGCAGACAGTACAACGAAATCGCGCGCGGCTGGAAACAGCGGGAGAGTCTGTCTTCCCTGAGGCGCGCATGCAGGCAGGCCGTCGCGACCGGGAACACCGTCGCGCTCACTTCCGCGTTCGGCGAGAACATCCTCAGCAGTATCGACACCCGGCTCCGCCTTGCAAGCCTCACCGTGCGGCCCTGTCTGCCGCGCGCCTGGTTCGTCCAGGTCCGGCTTTTCGACGATGCGAACCGGAACGGCCGCGAAGACGGCGGGGAAGCCCTGCCGTTGACGACCTGGTGCTTCTGCGACCGGAGGGATCCGTCATGATCGCGACTCGCCGAGGCTTTGTACTGTATATCGCGTTCGTCGTGTCATCGGTCCTGCTGTTTCTCGTCCTGGGCAGTCAGGATATCGTCCGCCTCGGTCTCGACATGGGCCGCTCGGCCGCCCTCGAAACGGTCGGGTTCCACGCGGCGGACGGAGGGCTCGAACGAGGTCTGGCACGTCTCTCGGCGCTGCCGGCTCCCTTCCGGTTCGCCTATCGGGCGAAGCTCGGCGAGTATCGCACGGTCGACGTGGAAGTCGCCGCGACACGCACGTCGAAGGGCCGGTTCGACCTGGAATCCGCGGCAACGGTACGGGACGGCGGCCGCGAGGTCGCGCGCCGACGCCTTTCACGACGAGATGTGTCACGGCTGGGCGGCAGGCTGAGCCGCGGCCGTTTTGAGGAGGCCTCATGAAGAGACATCGCCCCGACGGGCTGTATGCGGCGTTCGACCTGGGGACCTTCTCGGTCAAGGCTGCCGTCGTCGAACGCCGGCAGGGGCGCGACGTCCTGCTCGTCCTCGATGAGGAGCGGCTGCGCCCGCAGTCGGAATTCGCGAGTGAGACAACCTACAGGGATCACCTGATCCAGACGATCCGCGCGCTCGCGGCGCGCTTGCCGGTCAAGGACTGCCGCGAAATCGCCGGGCTGTTCAACAGCCGCGAACTGCAGACCAAGATCGCGGAGCTTCCGGCGCAGGTTCAGCTCGACCAGATCGAGGGCATCCTCCAGTTCGAAGGCCGCAAGCTGCTTTCTCCGAACTTCAAGCAGGAACCATTCATTCTCGGCTACAGGATCCTGCGGGACTCGCCGCCAACCGTGCTCCTGACCTGCGTTCCCCAGGCGCTGCTGCTGAAATTCTCGGAACTCTTCGAGGCGGCAGGGGTTCCCCTGACCGGTGCCTACAGCGAGGTTTTCGCCTCCTTCGCCCTGCGCACCCTCGAAGAGGCAGGCGCGATTCCGACACTTGCGTTCGCGAACGTTGGCCACATCAGTACGCATCTCACGATCTTCGCCGCGGGCGAGCTCAAGTTCTACCGGCACATCCCGGCCGGCATGAGCGAGATCCAGACGATGGCGGCCGCACAGGATCTCGACGTGTATTTCCAGAAGATCCGCTTCAGCTTCGACTACTTCCGGGCCGTCAGCAAGCTCGGCCAGATCGATGAAATCAGGTTTTTCGGCGGCGGCACCGCCCAGGGCGAGTTCCT
>JAKJFL010000646.1:0-2366 GCA_022704935.1 Candidatus Rifleibacteriota bacterium | reverse complement strand
GGGGCGGCTAAGATCGAGGAGTTCGCGGATGACGCCGTTGAAGAATTCGTGCTCCATCCACTCGAAGATGTTCGACATCTGGAGTGCGTCGAAGCTTGCGGGGCCGTATTTCTTCAGCACGTCGCCGCAGGTGCCCTGGAAGACCTCGAGGCGGCCGATATTCGCCTTCATCTTCGGCCAGTTCGCCTCGAGCAGATACGGCGACATCGCCTGGCGCGACCAGTGGCCTCCCAGGAGCATCAGCGCCATAAAATAGTTATCGGGATTGAAAAAGTCGGTCATCCCCTTGTCGATCTTTCGGCTCAGGTTGCTCGCCAGGTCGGGGTCCTCGACCATCGCGAACGAGTGGGCGCCCTTGACGAGGCTCAGCACGAACTTGTTCAGCAGCATGCCGTTCAGGAACCGCCAGCGCCGCCGCTTCATGCCGAGATACAGCTTCCGCTGGGACTCAAGATCGGGGCATCGGAACAGGTCTTCCATCTTCGAAAATTCGTAGAGCCAGCTCAATATCTTTCGATACAGATCGAAAAACGCCTCGACCTTCCCGCACCAGAAGGCCCCCTTCTCTATGATCTGCGGGTTTTCGTCCCAGAACTCCGCCGCCGTGGCGGGGAGGTGTTTCCTGATCTTCCGGTACAGCTCGAGCCTCTGCGGTCCCGACAGGCGCGGCGGCTTGCCGTAGAACGGGACGCCGATCACTTCGAGGAAGTCCTCGTAGTCGAGCTCTATGATCGCCGCGCGCTTCAGCTCGAGCATCGCGAGCTGGGCCGGGTTCAGGTCGATCGAAACGACCCACGACGGGTCCTCGAGCAGAAGGCACAAAGAATTGCACCCGCCCGACGTGATCGAAAGAACCGACTGGCCCGGCTTCACCTGCAGCGCCTGCCGGTTCAGCTCGGGATCCTCCCACACATTGCTGTATACAACTGCCGGCTTGTTCCCCATATCGTTGTCCTTTCAACCTCAGGATTATCCGCAGATTACGCAGATGACACAGATGATCAGAGATGAAACACGAACCGCTCAAACTGAAGACGAGGAGCCCCGAAATTCAGGAGTAATGCCTTTTTCAACCCAGATGCCTTGAGATAATTGATCGTCTGAGACCGTTCACGGTTCGTCAGTTCGGCAAGCGCCTTCAATTCAACGACAATTTCATCAGAGCACAAAAAATCGACCCGATATTTCGACGTCAGCACCGTCTCCTTGTATCGAATCGGAAACTCGGCTTCCCGCATGAAATGAATCTGCCGAAGGGTGAATTCTGCTGCCAAAGCCTCGTTATACACATTCTCGAGAAATCCGTTTCCAAGGATCCTGTGAACGTCCATGGCGGCACCAATGACCGCATACGTTTGCGGATCATCCCGCTCCGGAACCAGGATGTCCTGGGTTCTCTCCAAATTTCCTTTCTTCATCTGCGCCATCTGCGACATCTGCGGATTCCTCATTCCTTAGCGGATTCGTTCTCTCATTCCTTCTGGCGGCCGCGGTCGAGGTAGGTGCGGAACATGCATATCAGGGCGGGCATGATCGTGATCTCGCACAGCATGCCGAAGACGATCGTGATTGCGAGCAGGCCGCCGAACAGGATGACCGACTTGATGCTGGCGAACACTAGGGCCGAAAAGCCGAGGGCGTAAATAATTGATGTCGATATAACAGCCGGGCCGGCTTCGATCAAACAGTCACTGATCGACTCGACGGGATCGAGATGCCGCCTCGAGGGCTCGTAGAAAAGGAACAGCTCGTGTATCGTGTCGTCGACGGCAATGCCCAGTGCAATCGAAGCGATGGTGACGGTCGCGATATCGAGGCGAATTCCCAGCCACCCCATCATGCCCATCGTCATGATGACGGGGAACACGTTGGGAATGATCCCGAGCCAGATCGCGTCGAGACGCTTCAGCAGCAGGGCCATGCCAAGGAAGATGAAGAACAGGGCGGTCCCGAAACTCGTTACCTGGCTGGTCGTGATATAGTTGATGATACGCGCATACAAGGGGACATATCCGCCGAATTTCACCGTCACCCCGGTACCGTCGAAAATCCTTCGAAGGATCTCATCCGCCTTTGCCTCGAAGTCACGCAGATGCGTGGCGCTCACCATCGGCAGCCGGACCGTCAGGCGGGCTTCACTGTAATTGGGCATGTCGGTCATGTGTTCCAGGTCGTTGTCGGGGTCCGACTCATACAGCATCAGGAGCTGGCTGACCGCGTTGAACGAGTCGGGCACGCGATAGGAAGCCGTGGCGCCGTCGCTCATGACCTGGTTCAGCTTGCACAGCACATCGAGAATCGATGCCGAGCGCTGGACCTGCTGCACCGCTTCCAGCTCTTTGTGCGCCTTCTGAAGACGGGTCAGA
>JAKJFL010000645.1:0-2372 GCA_022704935.1 Candidatus Rifleibacteriota bacterium | reverse complement strand
CCCGCCGCGGAAGCGACCGATCAGCCGCCGCGCGCCCAGCCAGCTGCGTCACAAGCCTCGAGCAGGGCCGTTCTGAACGCCGTCAGATCAGGATATCTGGCCTCGGAAAGGGCCTTCACCGGGTCTTCCCCGGAAGGAACGATCGGTTCCGCCAGCGCCCGGTCGATAACCGAAGCGATCTTCTCGGGAATCTCCGGATTCCGCGACCGGACGGGAACCGGAGCATTGCCTGCGAAGACCCGCAGGAAATCGGCCAATCCTGCAGGCCGGGCAGCTTTCCCGACTTCCTCCCGCAGCTCCGCCACTCCGTTGCGGGGCAAGCATCCCGTGAGCATCTCGTAGAAAAGAGCTGCGACGGAAAACACCTCTGAAGCGGCGATGGTTTTGCCGAAGAGGGTGATGCGTTCCCGTGGCCAGTAGGGAGCGGCGTCGGAATAGAGGTCTGACAGTATGATCTGCGAAAGCCCCGCCTTCTCGAGCCCCTGGAAAAGCCCAAAGTCCGCCACACGGGCATGACTGCCGGAGCCTCGTTCGGACACCAGGATATTGCGGGGTTTGATATTGCGATGATATATATCTTCTGATTTTGCAACCGCATAGACCAGCCCGTCGAGCACCTCGATCATGATCGGCCCGGCCTCGTCGGGGGCGAGCCTGCCTCCACGCATGGCGAGAAATTGCGCCAGGTCCTTTCCGTCGACGTATTCACGAGCGCTGACGAAAACGTTGCCGTCGCGCCAGATGCCATACTGCCGGCAGATCGACGGATGCACGAGATCCCCCAGCATCCGGGCATGTTTCAGAAACGTCTCGGCGGCCTCATCGGTGAAGACAACGTTCGGAACGATGGTCTTCAGCGAGATCATGTCTCCCGACCGGACATCGATGCCCTGGTAGACCACGCCCATCCAGCCGCGGCCGAGCTCCGTCCCGACCTGATACTGCCCCGCGAGGACGGCCGCCGGAAGCTCTCCCATCGACGCCGTCGGTGTCCCCGCGAAGGGAAGCGCCCGCCGTGTCGTCGTGCGCCTGCGGGCCGTCGTGCCGGGAACGATGCCTTCGCTGATCGACACCGAGATGCGGTTCTGTCCGACGACGATCTGATCGCCGTCCGACAGGAACGTTGCTTTCGACGCAGGCCGAAGAAGCCCTCGCCCGGCATCGCGCCCGCCATACAGTTTGTCGTTGACGTACACCCCATTCGTGCTGCCGAGATCCGACAGCAGGACAAACGGCGGCGAAATCTCCAGGAGAAAGTGATGACGCGACACGAACGGATCGTTCCCGACCCGCAGAACCGCATCGGCGGCCCGTCCGAACAGGACGCACCCGGGCTGCTGAAAGGTCACCGATCGTCCCTTGAGCTCCCCCTGGAGAACGTTCAATTCGACGGTTGCCGTCATGGTTCATCCTTCTTGCGCGGCATGGTCATCTTCGGATAGAGCCTTTTCATGCAATCCGGGCAGATTCCGTGCGTGAAATCAGCCTCGGAATGGCTCCTGATATATGTCTCGAGAATTTCCCAGTAACCCACATCGTTCCTGATTTTCTTGCAGCTGCAGCAGATGGGGAGAAATCCTTTGAGCGTCTTGATCTCGGACTTCGCGCGGCCCAACTCCTCAAGGCCCTTGTCACGCTGCGATTCAGCCCGCTTCAGGGCGGTGATGTCCTGGATGAACGCGACGAACCCCCTGGACCGGGGCGACTCGGCGGGAAAGGGCAGATAGACGACCCGGACCGCCCGTATCTCGCCGTCGAGGCCGAACGCGACGTTCTCGTATTCGACACGCTGCCCGGCCAGTGCCGCTTTCATGTGCGCCGATGCGCCCTTCCAGGACTCGGGCGAAACGATGTCCTTCACAGGCTTCCCGATGACATCCTCTCGGGCAAGACCATACCAATCGGCATACGGCCTGTTGACCCAGATGAAGCGAAGGCGGGCGTCGACGTAGGCCACCAGCGCGGGAAGAAGATCGAGCAGGGTCTCGCGTTCCACAAGACGAAACCCGGTTTCCTCCGCGTCTGCCTGGAGCCGCTGGAATTCGGCCACCAGGGAGTCGGGGGAAACCGGCGTGCGAGTCCCGCATGTTGAGTCGGATTTCTTCACATGCACCAAGAGCAAATCGCCGGATGAGGTATTGTTTTCGCTATCGATACGCTATCACCCGCTCTCTACCGCGTCAAGGACGTTCGACGTTTCAAGCCTTCCCCGTCTCTGCAAACAACCTCTTCTTTCGGCATTGCCTGGAAACGCACGCGCCAGAAAACTGGTATCATGAGGCTATGAGCAAGCGAAACAGGCGCGGAGCCCCCTGGCTGTATCTGATCATGGCCCTCCTGGCCGCGGCGTTCCTGTATCTCTTCGGCTGGCC
>JAKJFL010000644.1:0-2374 GCA_022704935.1 Candidatus Rifleibacteriota bacterium | reverse complement strand
AAGGACCACCAAACTGAAATGCTGTTTCACCATCGGCAGATTTCCGAAAAAATAGCCGCAGCTGACGAAGCCGGCTACCCAGACGATGCCGCCGATGACGTTGAACGAAATGAATGTCGCATACGACATGCGCCCGATACCGGCAACGAACGGGGCGAACGTGCGAACCACCGGAACGAACCTGGCTATGATGATGGTTTTGGCACCGTATCGCTCGTAAAAACGATGCGTTCGCTCGAGGTGTTCCGGCTTGAAGAACAGGGATCTCGGCCTGTTGAACACTTTCGAACCAAGATACTGCCCCATCATATAATTCACCGTATCACCCAGGATCGCCGCCACACTCAGAATGAGGATGATACCGCCCGGGCTGATACTGCCCATCGCCGCGACGGCACCGGATGCAAACAGAAGGGAGTCTCCCGGAAGGAACGGCGTCACCACCAGCCCGGTTTCGCAAAAGATGATCAAAAAAAGGATCGCATACACCCACTGTCCATAATTCTGCACGAGGTCGACCAGGTGTCTGTCGACATGCAGCAAAAAATCCGCACCCTGAAACAAAATATCAGTCATAGTATATATTTCACCGCCATAAGGTATAATATAGACAATATAATATTCATCAGAGCAGGAGTATGACGCCCTTCTTTACCTCGGCATCTCTCGTTCGTGCTATCACCTGATACGAAGAATGTTAACAGGAAATCGTCTTTGAGGATAGGCTCATTTCACAATCACTCGCGATATTTATCTCGCTCGAAAAACGATTTCTTCCGTTTCGCGAAATATCAAGGTTTCCATTTCCTACGGACTGGGTTCATGGTTATGTCAACTTCCATTTGATGCCATCCTATCGGCACACGAACAGATACATTTCATTCAAGGGAGGGAGATTTCGATGTCCAGCGTGAATTTGGTCATGAACCTGCCGAACGGCATGATCGCTGCCACGAGTTTGGGGGTGGCAGGCCTGGCACAGAAGTCCGGGGACGAGCGAGAAGTTTCACGGGAATGTCGTTTTGATCGATCTTGCGCTGAAAGACGGCTATCAGGCCTTCACGTTCCTGGATGAAGGCGGTTGGCGCGATGCCGAGGGCGACACGCGCATGTCCCTCGACGCCATTCGCGTCGGGAAGCGCACGAAGACGGCGCTTTCCAACAGCGCGCTCAACTGCACTCCCCTGACCGCTTTCGCGCACGTTTACCTGGCAAAATCGAGCGGCGACCTCCTCGAACTGCAGCCTGGCGAATGCCTCGCCCGGTTCAAAGGCCACGCCTCGGCGGAAAAACTCGCCCCGGACCAGGTCGCGGAAGTCGCCGGCCTGCCGCCGACGGCCAACCGCCGCCCCCGCCTCTATCTCGTCATCGCTCCGATCGAGATGCTGGTGCTTTCCAACCTGACTCCAGCCGAGTATGTCTGGTATGCGACGCACCGTTCTGGAAAGGTTTTCCGGCAGGTGGTCTTCACCGAACTGCGCCACCACGCCCAGGATCTGGCGGCACGCGAATCTTTCGAGACGGCCATCCGCGAACTGACGACGACGCCGATGAAGAAGACCAAGACGATCACGCAGGGGGACTGCTTCGCGCATGTCCCGTTCGGCGGCTGGAAAGGCTACAAGGAAGATATCGATGGCGGTTTGTATGTAGGGGATCGCGACGGAGTCTTCCTCTGGCGTTTTCCCCGGGAAGACGCCTCGCTGGCGACCTTCATCGGTATGACCGGGCACTCGCTTCTGCTCGGCGGCCTCGCGATCTGCCTGTTGGGGCTCGCCTTCGGCCTCTACCTGTTCGTCCGGATGCGTCAGATGCCCGTTCACGCGGCCATGCTCGAGATTTCCGAGTTGATCTACGAAACGTGCAAGACCTACCTCGTCACGCAGGGAAAGTTTCTCGCCATCCTGTGGGTGCTGATCGGCGCGATCATCGTCGCGTATTTCGGGTTCATCCAGCACATGGGGCCCTCCAAAGTCGCGATTATCCTCGCCTTCAGTATACTCGGCATACTCGGTTCGTACGGCGTGGCCTGGTTCGGCATCCGCATGAACACCTACGCAAATTCGCGCACGGCGTTCGCATCTCTCGCGGGGAAAGGCTACCCCTGCTACGCCATTCCGCTTCAGGCTGGAATCTCCATCGGGACGCTACTCATCTCGGTCGAGCTGTTCATGATGCTCGCCATCCTGCTGTTCGTCCCTGGGGAACTGGCAGGCGCGTGTTTCATCGGCTTCGCGATCGGTGAATCCCTCGGTGCCTCCGCCCTCCGCATCGCCGGCGGCATCTTCACGAAGATCGCCGACATCGGCAGCGACCTGATGAAGATCGTGTTCAAGATCAAGGAAAACGATGCGCGCAATCCGGGCGTCATCGC
>JAKJFL010000643.1:0-2375 GCA_022704935.1 Candidatus Rifleibacteriota bacterium | reverse complement strand
GGAAGCGGATCTCCTGGTCGTCGAGGCCGAGAGCGACCTGCGACCAGAGTTCGTTGGTCTTCTCGTCGTGCAGGAACAGCGTCGCCCGGTCGGCGTCGAGGATCATCGTCACGGCCTGCATAATCTTCTCGAGGAGCGGCTTGAGGTTCAGCTCTGACGAGATCGCCGCGGTGACTTCCTGCATGCGGTCCTCGCTCTCGCGGGCGCGCCGGGTAAGCTCCAGATCGCGCGCGTTTCTGAGGGCCGCGGCCGCGTTGCCCGAGATGTCGGCTACCGCGGCAAGGTCGGCCGGGGTGAACTCGCCGGACGTCTTGTTGAGAAGTTCGATGACACCCACGGGAACGTCGTTTCCAAAGACCCGCAGCGGGACGGCGAGAATCGATTTCGTGACAAACCCGCTCTGCCGGTCGACTTCCTGGTTGAAGCGGACGTCGCCATACGCGTCGTTGATGATCTCGGCCTTGCCGGACGCCATTATAGCATAAGCTATACTTCCGCCTGGCGAGAGCCGGATCTCCTCAACCACGTTTCCGTGCATGACGCGGGAAAACAGTTCGCCGGTTTCGGGATCGAGCAGAAACAACGTGCCGCGCTCGGCACCGACGATCCGGACGGCGATGCCGACCGTGATGGAAAGCAGGTTGTTGAGCAGGGCCGTCGAGGCGTCGAGCAGGCGGGCGACCTGAGCGAGCACGCCGGTCAGCGTGGCACGCCCCGATTCGGGCGAGCGTCCGGCAAGGGCGGAGATGAGCCCGTCAATCTGTTCCGACGTGAGGCTCCCGTCGACCAGCGCAGACAGCAGGTTCGGCGGCAGATGAGCCCCTGCCTCACCATCGGCCGGAGCACTCTCGACCCGCTCACCCGAAAGAATCTTTTTCAGATTCTCCACAACGCTGGCCAGTTTCATGCATCCTCTCTCCACGCAAGTCTACCAGCGGATATCCCCGAATACAATCCCTCCGGGTGCCGAAAGGCCCGCGCAGATCGGCGCGGGCCTTTCCTTCAGACATCGTTGGGGCCGGAACGGAACGGGTCGTTCACTCCCCATTCGCTTCGAGCGGCTTCGGAAGTTTCCCTAGGGACGGAACGAGCAGCTTCAGCGCCGCATCTAACAGCTTCGTGCGGATCGCTTCTCCGGTCACGGCCTCGAACCGGAAGCCAAGGAATATTCCGCGATATTCGTTCCCCGATTCCGCCGTGCCGGCCACGGAGAGGCCTGCAGCCCGGCCGTCTTCGGTTTTCACAAACGGAGCCGCGGGAGCATCGCATTCCATGATCGTCACGTCTTTTGCCGACTTCGCCGAGTCTTCGCCGTTCAGTTCGAAGGGAACGGCAGCGCCGTCTTTCGCGGCGAACGACAAGCGGGGAAGATCGCGGTCGTCTTCGAGGTAACGGAATTTGAAGAAGCCCTCGAGCAGGGGCATATTGGTGTTCTTCTGCTCGACCGACTGGGCGGCGAGGAACAGCGCTCCGCCGCCGGAGAGGTAATTCGCGAGGTCGTCGGCCGACGGGGCGAGCTCGCCGAACGAGCTGACCGAGACGCTGTCGGTGAAGACGGCGCCGTTCCGGTACTGACGGAGAATGTCGGCGTATTTATACCCGAACACCTTGGGATCCCACAGGATGTCGGGCTGGAGGCCGAGGTTCTTGAACGCGCGAAGCAAAAGAGGCAGAGTGCCGGGGTCTTCGACCATGCCGCCGGTGACCAGCACCGGGGAGTTGGCTCGATACTGCGGAACCCGCGCGATGAACTCGTCCCATCCCGTGTCGCGAGCGAACCGGAGGGTCTTGTAGGCGGTCCTGAACTCGAGGCAGTAGGGATAATAGATCGACAGACCGTAGCTGTTGCCCATGCCCTGGGTGTGCCCCTCGGCGATGAGCGGCGAGCCGGCGGCGAAATCGGTCACGTTCACGTATTCGCGGCCGGTGCGGTCGGTGAAGTCGGGGCTCGTCTTCCCGTTTGCATACTCGATGCGATAGTTGATCTCGGTCACGTATTCACGCTTCTTCGCAACCGGATCGATCACCAGACCGAACGGCCCGATGGAACAGACGTAGTCACCGTTGGCATCGGGCCCGCGCAGGGGCGTTCGCACGAACCGCGAGTGCCAGACCTCGCTTCCGCGGGGCCGCAGCTCGGCCGGAGGCTGTTTCCAGCCGTTGTAACCCCAGATCACCGCGCCAGGGGTGCGACGTTTGATGACGATCGGCTGTGAAAGGCGGTCGGTCAGCTTCGGATACCCGATCGTTTTTATAATATCCATGCATATATTACGAACGTCTTCGGGCATCGTCTTGATCATGGCGAGGCGCACCGCGAGGTCATGCAGATCGACGAAACTTTCGTCGCTGTAGCGGCGGATTTTCGCGAAACT
>JAKJFL010000642.1:0-2379 GCA_022704935.1 Candidatus Rifleibacteriota bacterium | reverse complement strand
TGAGGCTCGTTCGGGTCATCGGACATGCCGACGTGCAGGAGTTCGACCCGTTCCTGATGCTCGATGCGTTCGATTCGCGGGATCCCGACGATTACGTGCGGGGGTTTCCTTGGCATCCGCACCGCGGCATCGAGACGGTGACGTATCTTATATCCGGCAATATAGAACATGGCGACAGTCTCGGCAACAAGGGCGTTATCGCCGACGGGAGCTGCCAGTGGATGACGGCCGGGAGCGGCATCATCCACCAGGAGATGCCGAAGACGTCGGACCGGATGCTCGGGCTTCAGCTCTGGGTGAACCTTCCCCGTAAAGACAAGATGACGAATCCGCAGTATCGCGACATCACGCCGGCCCGCATCCCGAAGCTCCGGGAAGAAGGGGCCGAGATCGCCGTCGTGTCGGGCACATACGGCGGCGCCGAGGGCCCGACCCAGGGGGATTACGTGAAGGTGCTCGCCCTCGACGTCGCCCTGAAGCCGGGAGCATCCTGGCGTCTCGCAACGAGCCCGGACGACACCGTGTTCGCCTACCTGTTCGAGGGATCCGGCATGTTCGGAACCGAAACGACACCCGTCGAAAGCCACCGAGCCATCCTGTTCGGCGAGGGCGGGGAGTTCGTCGTCACGGCAGGGCCGGGGGGGCTGCGGTTCATGCTGTTCGCCGGCCAGCCGTTACGGGAACCCATCGCCTGGGGCGGGCCGATCGTGATGAACACCCGCGAAGAACTCCGCCAGGCCTTCGCCGAGATCGACAACGACACCTTCATCCGTCACCCCCGCTGACCGCTGGACGAGCTGGCCTGCGCCATATCCGCACCGACAACCACGTTCCCGGCCTGTATATGTTGGCGCACCAGTTGTCCCCGATCAGGAAATGAAGCCATGAAATCACAGGCAAAATGTGAAAAAGGCGAAACCGCGTTCCGGATTCTAGGAATTGTATCTTCCCTGATTCTTGTCCTGCTTCCGTATCTGCCGACATATCCGGGGCAAGCGGGTCTGGTCGGGTATGATGAATTCATGCGTGCGGCAACAGAGTATGAGCCGCAAGGTGATCGTATGAATTTCGGAGAACTGATCGTCGTAGAGTATGCCGTAATACCGAACTTTCTGTTCCTGGTCTGCTTCTTTGGTCGTTGGTATCGCTCGAGCCTGCTCGTTTCGGCATTTTATTTCATGAAAATGGCCATCGTGGAAATAAGCGGCGTGTATACCGGGGAGACGGCCATCGTCATGCACATCGCCTGGGCATGCCTCGCCGCGTGCATCGTTTCCGCTCTTGGGGCGAGCGTTTGCGCTGGAGAACTGAAAAAGTGGTGAAAACCGGTTCCCTGAGCCGGTGAACGCCCGACCCCCGTCCCCATTTTTCACTCCCGGAGGGCGCCGGAGGTGATGCCTTCGATGATATGGCGCTGGAAGGCCAGGAACAGGAGAATCAGGGGGATCGAGCTGACGGCGGAGCCGGCCATGAGAGTGCCCCAGTCGGTCGAGTAGGGGCCCTGGGTCAGCATCGCGAGGCCGACCGGCAGGGTGCGCCGGGCGGCGGAGTCAGTCAGGATCAGGGGGTAGAGGAACGAGTTCCAGGTGACGATGGCGGTGTTGATCACGACCACCGCGAGCGCCGGGCGGCAGAGCGGGAAGACGACATGCCGGAGAATGCCGGCTTCCCCCGCTCCGTCGGCGCGCGCCGCGTCCTCGAGATCTGCCGGCAGGGCGGAAATATACTGCCGGAGGAGGAAAATGTTGAAGCTGTCGACGCAGAAGGGCAGGATCAGCGCCCACAGGGTATCGTGCAGGCCGAGACGGTAGACGAGATCGAGGATCGGGACCATCAGGGTCTGCTTCGGCACCATCAGGGTCACCAGCACGATCCCGAACAGAAACCTTCTGCCAGGGAACCGGTATCGGGCGAAGACATACCCGGCCAGAACCGACGTGACGACGTTCGCCGCGACGACCACCCCCAGGACGAAAAAGCTGTTCCAGACATACTGGAGGAAGCCGCCTCCCTCGAGAACCGTGCGGTACTGGTCGAAGGTGAATCCGACGCCGGAAGCGGCCATGCCCGGCTCGAACTTCATCACGGACCTGGCAATCATATATATCAAAGGATATAAATAGCTCAACAGCAACGCGCCGAGGAGAACGGTCAGCAGAGGCCCGGCCGGCTTCGGGCGAGAACGGGCCGCACCAGCTTTCGTGACGCCGTCTGAAGCGATCGCCGCGGGATTCATCCGTGTTTCTCCCTCAGAATCCGCATCTGAACCAGCGACATGGCCATGATGACGGCAAACAGCACCCAGGCCATCGCCGAGGCGTATCCCATTTCGTGATATCGGAAAGCGGCCTCGTAGACCCGATGGACGAGCGTGTCGGT
>JAKJFL010000056.1:0-11301 GCA_022704935.1 Candidatus Rifleibacteriota bacterium | reverse complement strand
ACGACCTTCTCGACGCCGCCGAGCACGTTGTAGCAGTCGGCGAAGATGCCGCCGGTCGCGCTGCACGCGCCCATCGCCACGACCATGCGGGGGCCGGGCATCTGGTCGTAGACGTTTTTCAGCACTCGGGCGTTGCGGTGGTTCACCGAGCCGGTGACCACGAGAATATCCGCATGTTTTGGGTTGCCGACGTGCAGGACGCCGAACCGCTCGAGGTCATACAACGGCGTTAGACACGCCAGCAGTTCGATATCGCAACCGTTGCAGCTGTTGCAGTTGTAATGAACAATCCAGGGTGAGCGGTCGACGCAGCCGATCACGATTCATTCCCCTTTTTCATTTCCAGTAGAGCCAGATCAGGTTCGTCATCGAAAGGCCGAGGCCGACCGTCCACATGTGGGTGAGCATCCACTGGTAGGTCAGGCGGGCGCACAGGTTGTCGAACAGGATCTCGATAACATAGGCTATAATAGCGATCAGTATGCCGATTTTCCAGCTGGTGGCCCAGAATGCGGCCAGGACGAGGAACACCAGGGCGGTCTCATACCAGTGGGCAATCTCGAGAACGGCGAGGTAGGGGCCCGCATACTCGATCGTGATGCCTTTGACGATCTCCTGGTGGCCGTGATGCGAGGTCGCGAGGTCGAAGGGCGACTTTTTCAGTTTGATCGCGGTCACGAGCAGGAACGCGACGAAGATCAGCGGCAGGGTCAGCAGCAGGGGCTTCCCGGCGAGGGCGATGTCGCGGGCCATGAAGCTGCCGTTGGTCAGGAAAATGCCTATGACGAGCATGACGAGAATCGGCTCGTAGGAAAGCATCTGCATGATCTCGCGCTGGCTTCCGATGCGACTGTAGGGCGAGCGAACGCACATGCCGCCGAGGATGAGGGCGATGGTGCTCACGGCCACGACCAGCAGAGTCATGATCATGTCCTGGCCGAGCGCCAGCAGGGCCGTGGCGAGCATCAGGAAGAACAGGTGCAGCCAGGCATACAGCACCTGCGTGCGGTTGAGCATGACGCCTTCTTTTCCGAGCAGCTTCAGCACGTCGTAGACGGGCTGGAGAAGCGGCGGCCCGATTCGGCTCTGCATCCGGGCGTTGATGATGCGGTCGAACCCCTGAAGGAGCGCCCCCACCACCGGCGCGGCGATGACTGCAACGAGTGCGATCAACAGTTGTGGCATGTTCGTCATCATATCGCGATCACTCCGAACAGGCTGAGAATCAGAGCCAGGGCAACCGGATTGGCCCACGAGGTCACGTTTTCCTCACCGAAGACGGAAGCGAAGTAGTAGCTGCGCGACATCGCGACTTCCCTCCTGTCCATGATGCTGCGGAACTCGTAGGTCAGCTGGCAGTCGGTGACGTTTTCCCCGCACATGAAGGGCCTTCGGAGCTTCCCGTCGTCGACGGCCTTGAACGTCAGGAGCAGCGAGCCGGCGAGCAGAATCGCCAGGACGTAGATAGGCCAGGTCATGAAGGATTCCGTCATCTGGAGCATCTTCCAGGATGCGTCGGTCTGGCTCGAGATCGGATACATCACTTCCGCGAGGGGCTTGATGAACTTCTCGAAGAGCGGGAACGCGAGGAATCCGCTCAGGAGGGTCGCAAGGCCAAGGACGAGCATCGAACCGCTCATGACTGGAGGGAGCTCCTCCATCGTGTATGTGTGATGGTAGGAAACGGTCACGATGCGGCCCAGCCATTTCGCCCAGAAGACGACCGTCAGAGCGCTTCCGAGAACGATCATCAGCATCACGACCGGCGAATGGACGGCGGTTTCGATCGCGATCCACTTCCCGAGCAGAACGCCGAACGGGGGCATCAGCATCGCGACCATGCCGACGATGGCAATCACGGTCGTATAGGGCATCTTCTTCATCAGGCCGTGCATATCCTCGATATCGCGGCTGCCGATCGCCTGCTCGATCGTGCCCATGCAGATGAACAGCAGTCCCTTGGTGATCGCGTGGAACACGATCAGCAGGAACGCGGCCGCGTAGCCGAGCGGCGTGGACATGCCGGCACAGGTGATGATCAGGGCGAGGTTCGCGATCGTCGAGTAGGCCAGAACCTTCTTGCCGTTGCTCTGGCCGACGGCGAGGGCCGAGGCGGCCATGAACGTGAACGCGCCGGCAAGCGCGATGACCGTCGCGAGGCGTGAGCCGCCGAATCCGGGAGCCATGCGCATCACGAGATACACGCCGGCGTTCACCATCGTGCTCGAGTGAAGAAGCGCCGACACCGGGGTCGGGGCGAGCATGGCGCCGAGCAGCCAGCTCTGGAACGGCATCTGCGCCGATTTCGTCAGGGCTGCGACGGCCAGGAGCGCCAGCGGAACGAGGGCATGGGCCTGGTTGAAGGAGGTAAGCGCGTCGCCGTTTCCCTTGTAAACGGCCAGGAGCCAGCCGGCCTGCAGGCACACTCCGCCGAACACGTTGATGAGAATGGCTCTGCGGGCGCTCTGATCGGACTCGGGCGTGCGGTCATGCCCGATGAGGAAGAACGAGCAGAGCGTCGTGGCTTCCCAGAACGCCGACAGCCAGCGCATGTCGTTGGCCAGCACGAGGCCGTTCATGGCCCCGAGGAAGGCGGTCAGGAAAAAGAAGAACTGGCCCTGGCTCGCCTGGCTGTGAGGCCCGTGGTGCTCGTGACGCTCCATGTAGCCAATGGCATAGACGAGCACAAGCGCCCCTACGACCGACGTGATCAGGACGATCATCAGCGAGAGCTGGTCGAACACGAACGCCGCCTGCGAAGCAGTCTGCGGGACCCTGGGAAGGAACTCCAGGGCGAGTCCCATGATCGCCTGAATCACTCCCATCACGAGAACCGCCGTATGCCTGGTGAAATGCCCGATCGCGATGACCGCGGCAATCATCAGCCAGTCGAGGAGGATCGGCAGTGCGTGGGACGCGACGGGAATCTCGCCGTATGCCGGTCCCCACCTGGACAGGTAGAGCGCGGCCGCGGCGGTGACGCCGGCGGCGACGAGCGTCAAGCCGACCCGAAGTTCGCGGGCAGGCGCGAGCAGAATGCCGAGCCCGAACAACATCGGGCCGGCGATCAGGAGGAGCAGGAGCCAGGACACCATTATTTCACCTCGCTGTCTCGGACGCCTCAGCGCCACCGATTCCAAGCCCGTTTCCGGCCCCCAGATCGGTGGGGGCCCGGCCAAGCCGGTTCAGCAGCGCCAGCGCGTCTTCGATCTGGCTTGCAACGCTCTCATTCACGTGTGCCCGCCCCGGATACAGGTCATAGGCGGGCCGCACGGTTTCGGGCGTCAGGTTCAACATCAGAGAGTTTGCCCCGGCCGTCAGCCCCATCTCGCGGGCGCGCGGCTCGAGGGTTTCGAACGCGGTCGTCACCACAAGCCTGGTATCGCGCGGTTCGGCGATGCGGCAGGCAGCCATGAGCTTGCGTGTCATCAGCGTTCCCGCGGCGGGGGTTGCGGCAAGCGGGGTCGCGGGATGCGGCACCAGCGGCCCGAACGAGAACATGTCGGGTTGCAGGGAAACGGCGGTGCGAATATCGCCGACCAGGTCGCGGGCCGTCTGGCCGGGCAGGCCGACGAGGCCACCGGTGATCACGAGATAGCCCATTTTCCGGGCGGCGCGGAGCTGGGAAAGCCGGTCTTCCAGCCGTCGGCCCGGCCGCACACGCGCGTAGAGGTCGGGATTCGACGTTTCGAAACGCATCAGCAGGCCCCGGGCGCCCGCCTCGTAACAGCGGCGAAGCCCATCGATGCCGATCTCGCCAACGCTTATGAACAGCAGCAGCGGCCATCTGGCCTTTATTTCGC
Source organism: Candidatus Rifleibacteriota bacterium (assembly GCA_022704935.1). Classification (GTDB taxonomy): domain Bacteria; phylum Muiribacteriota; class Ozemobacteria; order Ozemobacterales; family Ozemobacteraceae; genus MWAR01. The sequence goes on along the minus strand of JAKJFL010000056.1, from coordinate 7,498 downwards.
CGATGATCTCGACAATCTCATCGAGGGAACGGCCGGCGTCTTCACCCGACTGGAGGACCAGCGTTTTGAAGCCCCAGGTCTCGACCGCTTCGCGAACCGTGTTCAGCAGGGAATCCCGGTCGAGCCTGTACCGCGGAAGCGCCGTATTTCCAGCCGTCAGGCCGCAATAGAGGCAGGCACCCGAGCAGTGGCTCGAGAACTCGATGATGCCGTGCACGCAGCATGAGTTTCCCTGGCGCTTGTGGCGCAGGAAATTCGCGACCCGGAACAGGTAATCGACCTCGGCAGGGGTTTCCAGGGAAAGGAGCCGTTCGAGATCGTCGTCGGTGACGGGGCGTTCCTCGAGTGCGCGGTCGAAGAGGCTCAGCAGGCTGCGATCGATCGACGTGCCGTCGAGATGAAGCCGCGAAAGCTGGAGATCGCGCTCCTGGAGCTCGAAGAAGGTTTCCTTCCAGAAGGCCAACACCGAGTCGGCTTCGGAGGGAGGGATGCGCTGGATGACAAACCCGCCCTGGGCGTAGACGTAGTCACCGACGGCGAGATCGCGCATTTCGCTGATCGCGCGGCGAGGCTCGCCAAAATACTCGACGGTGACGTTCCGTCCCTCGATGCGCACGACCTTTCCCGGTATTGAGTAACACATTCGATGTCTGGGAGTCGCGACGACGGCGAACTCATCCCTTTCTGACGCCCCGGAGATGAGGCGAGATCGGTCCAGGGACTATACCAAGCATCCCCGCCCATGTCAACCAAAACCTGTCATACAAACCGTTTCCCAAGGGCACCCCTCCGCTGTCAGGCCAGCGTCGTTTCATCTGGAACCCGTCAGCGGGCGTTCAGAACCGATTCGCTTTACAAATCCGACTGATTCATGGTTGAATAAAAAAAATTCACCCGTGAGAGGTTTCGCATGGCACTCGATTTCGTTGTCGACAAAGCCCGTTGTACCAAGTGCGGCACATGTGTTTCGGACTGCCCCTCCCTCATCATCTCGCTCGAATCCGGCGTTCCGTCGATCAGGGCCGAGAAAGAGGGGAAATGCATCAGATGCCAGCACTGCCTCGCCGTCTGTCCGACCGGAGCCATTTCGATTCTCGGAAAGAACCCGGCCATGTCGGCCCAGATCAAGGGGCGATTCCCGGATACCGACAAGATGGAAGCGCTCATCAAGGGCAGACGTTCCGTGCGCCGGTATGTCGATGAAAATCTGCCGCCTGACCTGATCCAGCGGCTTCTTGAAGTCACCTCCCATGCGCCAACCGGCTGTAATTCGCGCCAGGTTTTCTTCAGCGTGGTCGACGACCGTGCCGTCATGTCGAAGATCCGCAACGAACTGCACGAGATCATCGAGGCACGCGCACAGGCCGATCAACTGCCGCCCGACCTCAAGTTCTTCGCGGATTTCGTCCCGCTCTGGCGTGACAAGAACGTCGACGCGATTTTCCGCCGCGCCCCGCACATGCTGGTCGTCTCGGCCCCCACCGCAGTCGCCACCCCCGAGCAGGACTGTATCATAGCCCTGACTCAGTTCGAGTTGTTCGCCCAGTCGATGGGGCTCGGCACGCTCTGGTGCGGTCTGGCCACATGGGCGTTCACCGACATCGCCCCGAAGTTCAAGGCGCGGCTCGGCATCCCGGAAGATCACCAGATCGGGTATGTCATGCTGTTCGGAAAGCCCGCCGTGACATACCATCGCGCCGTCCAGCATGCCCCGGCCGGCATTCACTATATAAAATAATATATATCAGACTCGACATCATGGCGGGAAGGTGAAACGATCCCGTTTCATCACGTAGAACTCGAGTCCGAGCGCCCCCCTCATCACCGGGAGTTCGATCGGCCGTCCTTCGGTCGCGGCAGCAAACGTCTCCATGTCAACCCTCATGTGGAACACCCGCCCCGGGACATCCCGCGATGCGACATCGAACGCGGTGTTCGGTGTCGCATCGCGATTTCGCGGGCTTTTTCCATACTCTAGATGTTTCTTCAGCACCATGCAGGAACTGATCGAGGGAAAACTGCTGAGCATGCAGCTTCGCGATATCTCGGTCGAGGACCTGCTGCGCCGGCCGCCTTCCGACATCAACCTGGCCGAGATCGCTGCATATATCACCGGAAAAATCGTTCTGGTGACAGGGGCCGGTGGAAGTATCGGCAGCGAGATTTGTCGTCAGATCCTGCCGTTCCAGCCCTCCCTGGTGCTGTTGCTGGGACATGGCGAGAACAGCATCTACACGATTCATCAGGAACTGAGCGAACGCCCGGACCTCGGACATACAAAACTGGTTCCGATTATCGCCGACGTCCAGCATGATGCAAAGATCCGAGCGGTGTTTCGTGAGTATCAACCGAACATCGTCTTCCATGCGGCGGCTCATAAGCATGTCCCATTGATGGAATCAAACCCCGAAGAAGCGATCAAGAACAACATTCTCGGCACCTCGAACCTCGTCCATGCGGCTCACGATGCGCAGGTCGAGCGTTTCGTCATGATATCGACCGACAAGGCGGTGAATCCGACCTCGGTCATGGGCGCCACGAAGAGATTTGCCGAAATGATCATGAAGGCGGTCGCGAAGAAGAGCCCGACCCGTTTCTGCGCCGTCCGGTTCGGAAACGTCCTGGGAAGTCGCGGAAGCGTTGTTCCGTTATTCAAAAAGCAGATCGAACGCGGCGGCCCCGTGACCGTGACGCATCCGAGCATGATCCGCTATTTCATGACGATTCCCGAAGCCAGCAAACTGGTCATTCAGGCCGGTTCGTACGGAAAGGGCGGCGAAGTGTTCCTGCTCGATATGGGCGACCCCGTGAAAATCGCCGATCTGGCCGCCGACCTGATCCGTCTTGCCGGCCTGGAAGAAGGCAAGGATATCAAGATCGAGTATTCCGGTCTGCGGCCGGGCGAAAAGCTGTTCGAAGAGCTGTTGACCGCCGAGGAAGGCGTCTCCGCCACGCGCAACAAGAAGATCTTCATCGCCCGCCCTGAAGTCGTTGATGAAGATTTCATCGATGCTCATACGACAGCTCTGATCGAAGCTGCCGATGCAGGAAATCGAACGCGCATCATCAACCTGCTGCGTGAAGCCATTCCTGCCTTTGCCCCCGATCGCGACCAGATTTTCAATATGCCGAAGACCCGCACGGATATGCGCCAGGGGGCAGAAAAACCGAAGGGCCGCCTGCGGGTAGTATAGATTTCAACCACACTTGATCCCGGATGTGTGGGTGCAAATCATTTTCCGTTTGTGCGGAGCGATTTCCACTATCCATCCTCCGCCTCTGTGGTAGAATGGGCCGTGAAGCCTCGAGCGTCTCCCGAAGGCCGAGGAGAACCGTTGTAAAAATGGAGGTTTGCATGTCATACCCGGTGAAATCACCCGACAGCAAGTTCACGTATGCGGATTATCTCACATGGGCCGATGACAAACGCTACGAGTTGATCGACGGCGAACCCTACGATATGACGCCGGCGCCGTCGACAGCCCATCAGGTCGTTTTCCGGGAACTATTCCTGCAGCTTGGCGCCTGGTTTGAAAAACGGCCGTGTCAGCTTTTTTCAGCTCCATTTGATTTTCGGTTGGCGCGCCCGGGAGAAACCGAAGACCAGATCCGCGATGTCGTGCAGCCGGACATTGCCGTGATCTGTGCCCCGGACGGCATCGACGAGAAAGGCGGCCGCAAGGCCCCGGACTTCGTCATCGAGATTCTTTCCCCCTCGACGGCGAGCAAGGATCACATCATCAAGCGGCGCTTGTACGAGCGTCACGGCGTGAAGGAATACTGGCTGGTCCATCCCGACGAGCGCATCGTCACGGTGTACCGTCTCTCTCCCGAAGGCTCCTACGGGAAAGCCGACATCTTCGACGGCGAAGACCTACGTCTCGACGTCGCCGCCTTCCCGGGATTGACGATCGACTTCGCGACCGTATTTCCACCCCGCCCGAACATCGTTCGCGAATGTCCATTCCGATACGAGACATCCAAGTAACCATGGTTGAACTCGATGTCCGGTGGCGGCAGCGTCTCGAAAATTTCAGGCGCGCGCTCGCTCAACTCGATATGGCCGTCGAGCTTTCTCGCCAGCGGGCGCTTTCCGACCTCGAAAAACAGGGTTTGATTCAGGCGTTCGAATTCACGCACGAACTTGCCTGGAATGTCCTGAAAGACTACTTTGCCTGGCAGGGCAACACGGCGATCACCGGTTCCCGCGATGCCGCCCGCGAAGCCTTCAGTGTCGGCCTCGTATCCGACGGAGAGGGCTGGATGGCAATGATCAGAAGCCGCAATCAGACCTCGCATACCTACAACCGGGCCACCGCCGAGGCTCTCGCAAAAGAGATCTGCGGCCGCTATCAACCGCTGTTCCACGCCTTTCTGGACCGCATGGAGACGATCTCCAGGTGAGCGGGGAAGTCGCTGCCGTCCGTTTCGGTCTCCCCGAGCATGCGATTGCCGCAATGATCGCCGTCTTCAACAGGTATCCGGAAATCGAGGCGGTTATCATCTACGGATCCAGAGCAAAAGGGAACTTTCGCCTCGGTTCGGATATCGACCTGACCCTGGAGGAAACCGGCATGTCCCTGTCGCGCCGGCTGCAGCTCGAAACGGACCTCGACGACCTCCTGCTTCCCTACAAGATCGACCTGTCGCTTCGAAGCGAAATAGAAGACCCCGCTCTCCTCGATCACATCCGCCGCATCGGCACCCCCCTGTATCACCGCCCCGAACCGTGTATGACGAAATAACGCCGCTGTTGCAGCTTGAACGATCTTCGGCAAGCTGCTATGCTGGGTCTTGCGGAATATTTGGCGGAGAATGGATGCCGTATGAAACGTCGTGGAGTGTTCAATACAAAGAGATCGATTCGTGAATGTGCGGCAGCCGACGAATGTTCGTCGCTGATGGATCTTGTCAGCTATGGTGGCAATCCAGAGCACAAAAAGAATCCTGGTGATTTTGGACTGACGCCCCCGTCCTCCCCGCGCCCCGATAAAACCCTGTGCGATGGGGTGGGCATCGTATCGCGCCGCCAGGCCCTGAGGCTTCTTCGGGAGGGCATCAGGCGCGGTCTGATCAGCAATCAGATGAGAGGCCGGTTCCCGCAGAACATCTGGGCCGTCACCAGCGATGGCGCCCCGCTGGAAGCGCAGCTCGAAAACCCCGACATGGGAATCTATCACGGGTACCCTCTTCCCGAACACGATCCGTTCCGTGAACGCGTGCTCGAGCGTTGGAGCAGTTGAATGAGCGGACGGTTCACGATTGATTTCGACTGGCTGCCCCGCGAAACCGGCAGCATCGAAGAGCGTGCGACATTTGCCGAGGTCAGAGTGAATGTCGATGGAAAGAGCCTGATCGATCTCGAGGATCTCCGGGCGAAAACCGTTCGTTCGGCGATGCGCATTTCGGCATATCATCTGGCCCTGTGGTTTGCTGCCAACTGGTGGCGGTTGCATCACGAGCCGGAACGCAAAACATGCGATTGGCGATTGAGCCATTGTCTGGCGGCGGCCGGCGGGGGATACTCCTGGCCGAACCTCACGTTCGTCGGCGATGGGCAGTTCCTGACAATCCAGGCCACCGCCTCGAAGCCGGGAACCGACCCGCACGATGCGGGAAGTGGGCCGCCGGCGCCCGGATGGCGCAGTCCAGGCGGACCCATCGAGCCGGTGCGGTATCTCACGGAAAGCATTTGCCAGATTCCCGTCGAATCGTTTACGGAGGAGGTCGATTCGTTCGTTGGAGCGGTCATCGAGCGTCTGAAAACGATGGGGCACGATGACAACGACTTGGCTCGGCTCTGGGACGAAGTGAACGAGGAGCGGCGTTTGGCCAGGCTCGTTGCGTGGCGTCGTCTCGAAGCGATTCTCGGCTGCGAACCCGGTGACGCAGCAGAAGAGGTGATGCGCAGGCTCGGGGAAGAGGCTGATCGTGTTGGGATATGCGCCCTGGAAGAAGTGGCGGCTGCTGACCCCGTGCGGACTCTTGGTGTTCTCGAATCGTTTCAAAGAGATCTTCGACCACGGGCGATTCCGGTGAGAATACCTCACCAGGAAGCCGTTCGTCAGGAATGGATGACACGAATCGATCCGCATACCCTTCCGTGGCAAAGAGCCGAGATTGCCGCTCGACTTGCCCGCTCCGCGTGGGGCTTACATCCGGGCCCGTTGGGCGACGAGGCTCTGATCGACACCTTTTCGTTACAGGGAACGACTTTTTCCGAACATCCGGACGCGGTCGGAGAAACGTTCGGTGCGGGTTTTCGTGATTTCGACGGAGCAACCGGGGTGTATTTGAATCGCCGACCGGGGACAGGGCGTAGATTCGCTTTCGCCCGTCTGATTGCGGATCATCTTTTTTCCGCCTCCCCCCAGGATCGGCTGCTGCCAGCTTCCGATGCCGCGACCAATCGCCAGAAATTCCAGCGGGCTTTCGCCCAGGAGTTCCTCTGTCCCTTCGATCCCCTCATGGAGTTTTTCGGATCCGGCCTGCTGACGGATGACCGGATCGAAATGGCTGCCGAGTATTTCGCTGTTTCCCCATTGCTGGTGAAAACAACCCTCGTGAACCGTGGTGTGCTCACTCGTACCGCCCTTCTTGGGTAAATTGTGTCTGGTTCACACGGCAACTTTCGAAGAGCTTTGATCGTTTCATCAGTCATGGCGCCAGGAAGAGAGCCCGTGGTTCGCAGGTCTTCCCTGGCATACGAAGCGGTGAGAATTATCGCATGTTACGAGCGTTTTTCCCGGCGATTGACTCGACGGTGCCGACGGCATAGACTGGTTCAGGGAGATTTTCGCGGGGGTGGCGCATGCTGGAAGGACTTCAGGATAAATATATCAACCCGTTTACCGACTACGGGTTCAAGCGGCTGTTCGGCGAGGAGTATAACAAGGAACTTCTTCTCGATTTTCTGAATGAATTGCTGAAGGATCAGCATGGCCCGATCAAATCGATTCGTTATATGAAAAACGAGCATCTTGGAAACGGCGATCTCGATCGTCGGGCGATTTTCGACCTCTACTGCGAGACCGAGAGTGGTGAGAAGTTCATCGTCGAGATCCAGAAGAGCAAGCAGAAGTTCTTCAAGGATCGCACCCTGTATTACGCGACGTTTCCGATTCGCGAACAGGTCATCCAGGGCGAATGGGACTACAATCTCAAGGCGGTCTATACCGTCGCCATCCTTGACTTCGTCTTCGACGAGGACAGGGCCGAATCTGACAAATTCCGTTACGATGTGAAGCTCACGGATATCGAAACCCACAAGGTTTTCTACGAAAAGCTCACCTTCATCTATCTGGAAATGCCCAAATTCACGAAGACTCCCGAAGAGTGCAAAACGCGTTTCGAAAAATGGCTGTTTACGCTGAAAAATCTGCCTCGCCTCGACAGCATTCCCGATCGATTCCGTGAGCGAATTTTCAAAAAGCTGTTCACGGCAGCGGAAATCGCCCGGTTCACCCCGACCGAAGCCCGGCAGTATGAAGACAGCCTG
>JAKJFL010000641.1:0-2398 GCA_022704935.1 Candidatus Rifleibacteriota bacterium | reverse complement strand
CATACGAGATATCCGCCAAGCGGGGCGACAAGGGCCATGTTGAACAGGTTGGCTCCCAGCGCCGTGATGCCGCCGTCGGCGAACAGCAGGCACTGAACCGTAACGACGGCCGTCATGACCGTGACGGCGGCCGACGGGCCAAGCAGAATCGCCATCAGCACCCCACCGATCAGGTGGCCGCTCGTACCGCCGACGACAGGAAAGTTGATCATCTGGGCCGCAAAAACAAACGCCGCTCCCAGCCCGAGCAGGGAAACCCGCCGCACCCCCTGTTTGACACCCTGCGCGGTGTCGGTGAGTCGGCCGGCATACAGGCCGAGCGCCGCCAGGCCACCCGCGGCAACGGCCGTTTTCAGATCGAGAAATCCGTCAGGGATATGCATGATGCCGCGAGTATATCCTGCCCGCCTTCGACTTTGCAAGAAGCGCATGAACAGAACATACAATACGCATCCTCCCCTGTATAACGAGGTATTCCATCGTTGCAACCCGCATCAGGAGAGACGACTTCAACACCGGAGTGCGACTCCGATGCCTGGCGACGTCAGACGAAGCGGGCCAAAAAATTCCGGATGCTCGTCACGATCCCGTCGACGATGACATACACGACCGGGATATAGGTGAGGGTCAGCACCGTTGAAACTAGGAAGCCGCCGATGACGGTGATCGCCAGGGGTTGGTAGAAGTCGGCGCCGGCCCCGATGCCGAACGAGAGCGGCAGCATGCCCAGGATCGTCGTCAGCACCGTCATAAGGATCGGCCTGATACGAACGATGCCGGACTCCAGCGCGGCCTGTTCCCTGCCGATGTCGCTGGCCTTCCGGCGCTCGATGATGTTGTCGATCAGGATGATGCCGTTGTTCACGGCGATGCCCGCGAGCATGATGACGCCGATCATCGCGGTGATCGAGAACGCGAAGCCATACAGCCGCAGGAACGCGATGACGCCGATGATCGACAGCGGGATCGTGAACATGATGATGAACGGATACGCGAGCGACTCGAACTGACTCGCCATGATCATGTAGACAAGCAGGACCGAGGCGAGCAGCGCAATCGTCAGGTTCCGGAACGCTTCGACGCGCTCTTCCTCGTCGCCGCCGAAGTTGATCTCGTATCCGACCGGCAGCCGGATATCCTTCAGCAGGGCTTGGATATCCTGGACAGCGGCCTGAAGGGGTCTGTTCTCGATATCGGCCTCGACCTTCACGAGGCGTTTGAGGTTCTTGCGCTCGATGCGCGTGTATCCACGACCTTCAAAGACATTCGCGACCTGCGCCAGGTTGATGTTCGTCGTCGCGTCGAGGTTCAATTCGAGGCGGCGGAACGCGTCGACCCGGTCCTTGACGCTGTCGGCGGCTTCGACCCGGATGTCGTATTCCTCGTTGTCTTCCTTGTACTGGCCCGCGATCGTTCCGTAGACATAGGAACGAACCATCCCGGCAACCGTTCCCAAGTCCATCTTCAGGTCGCCCAGGCGCGTGCGGTCGAACTCGACCTTGATCTCAGGTCGGCCGGCCTTCACGCCGCTGTCGATTTCCTTGAGGCCCGGAACGGATTTGATCTTCTCGGCGATCTGAAGGCAGATCGGCTCGATCACGGCGAAGTCGTCGCCACTCACTTCTATCTGAACCGGCTTTCCGCCCTCGGGACCTCCCATTTTGGGCTCGTTGTAAGCGACCGTGCGATACCCAGGAATGGCGGCGATGGCAGGCCGAAGCTCGCGGACGACGTCATTGGTCGTTTTCGTCCGATCCTCCTTGGGGCGCAACACAACCGTGATATCGCCTTCACCGAGTTTGAGATTCGTGATGATCTTCTCGATCTCGGGAACCGGCCTGAGCTTGTCTTCCATAGCTTTCGCTATAGCATCGACCTTTTCGACGGACGTTCCCTCGGGGGCTTCGAAATGCAGCACGAACGTGCCCCGGTCCATTTTCGGAAAGAACTCGAGCGCGGGCATGAACGCGAACGACTTCCAGAACACGCCAATCATCAGGAAGAAATAGGCCCAGCGCCGCCACGATTTCGCGAGGAGCCACCCGAGCACGGCGGAATACGCTCGCTTGATCGCGTTCATCAGCGGCTCGCGCGGCGTTTTCCCGATCTTGAGGCCATAGGCGCACATGAGCGGCACGACCGTGACGGCGACAACAAGCGACGCGAGAAGAGAGAAGACGATCGTGGCAGACATATTGAAGAATATCTCACCGACGACCCCTGGCACGAAGGCGATCGGCAGGAACACGACGACGGTCGTGAGGGTGGAGCCCAAGATGGCGACGTACATCTCGTTCGCGCCTTCGATCGAAGTCTCTCGACGATCCTTCTCGCCTCGTTCTACGAGCAGGCGGTAGATGTTCTCGAGGACGACGACGGAGTTGTCGACGATCATGCC
>JAKJFL010000640.1:0-2405 GCA_022704935.1 Candidatus Rifleibacteriota bacterium | reverse complement strand
GCCGGGCGCCGGTGTACGAGTTCTACCAGACGCAGCCGAACCCGTCGGCCCTCGTGCTGGCGCGCATGAGTCACGGGCTGCCCGGCATCATCGAGGAGCGCCGCGGCCAGGGCCGGTCGCTGCTGATCACGTTCACGGCCGACACCTCCTGGACGACCTGGCCGCTCAGACCGACGTTCCTGCCGTTCGTTCACTCGTCGGTCATGGGCATGGTTACGCGCCAGGGGCTCAACGCCGACGCGGTCACCCCGGGAACACCGATCTCGATGACCCTGCTCGAAGAAGGCCTCAAGCGCATCACGCTCACCCCTCCAACCGGCCCAGCCCAGGAAATTCCGATCAGGCGCGAAAACGGCGAAGGGCTTCTCCACGTGACCCTTCCACCGGGCGAGCAACCCGGCTTTTACCGCCTGCGCCTCGAAGGCCCCGTCGTCCGGGAAGAAGCGTTCGCCGTCAACCCGCCGGCCGGCGAGAGCAATCTGGAGCGCATTCCAGACAAAAAGGTCGTGCGGTTCATCCGGCTCGAGCACAAGGCAGGTTCGAAGCAGAGCATCAGTCGCCAGGTCGTCGCCGTGCGCGAAGGCCGCGACGTATCGATGCCCCTGCTCTGGGTTCTGCTCCTGGCGGTCCTCATCGAATCGGTCCTCGCGAACCGGCCGATCCGCGCAGGCGGAGGTCTCCGGATATGAACTGGCTTCTGGGAATTCTCGGCTTCGATCCGGCACCCATCCAGACGATCGAATCGGTACGATTCGGACTCGGCTGGGGCTGGGCCGGCCTTCTTCTCGCGTTGCTGGTCGCGCTTCCCTGGTTCATCCTCACCTACCGGGTCGAGGACAAACCCTGCCCGAGGCCGCTGTTCATCACGCTCACCGGCCTCCGCATCCTGTTCGTCGCCGGGCTGCTCACGATGCTCGCCGGGCTCAAATGCACCGTTTCCGGCTGGATTCCCCAGAAGAACAAGCTGGCCCTCGTCCTGGACACCTCGCGCAGCATGAGCATCAAGGAAGAGGAGCGGAGCAGGATCGAGCGTCTCCAGGCGGCGCTTCAGAAAGGCCGCCTGCTCGAGAAGCTCGAGAAGAAGACGGGCATCACGCCGGCCCTGTTCTCGTTCGCCGGCTCGGTCGCGCCCCTCGGCCGCGACGACGTCGCGTCGTTCGGACTCTCGGCCGACGGCCCCCAGACGAACCTGACCCGCGCCGTCACCGACATCACCGGCCATCTCGGCGAGGGCAATCTGCTCGGCGTCGTCATCCTGACCGACGGCGCGCACAACACTGGCGATTCGCCGCTCGACGCGCTCGGCCGCGTCCGCACCCCGCTATATTTTCTCGGTGCCGGCAAAACCGGACAGACACGCGATCTCGCGGTTTCGATCGAGCGGCCGCCCGCGATCGGATATCTCAACTCGATGGTCCGCCTGCGCGGCGAGCTCCGCATCCAGCGCATAGCATCCGCCTCCATCCCCGTGACGGTTCTGCGCGACGGCACCCCGTTCACCTCCCTGCCTCTCGAAATTCCGGCGGGGCAAACCAGAATACCTTTTGCTATAAATATACCATGCGATACGGAAGGGGCGTTCACCTACTCCGTTTCCGTTCCCAAACTAGACGGCGAGCTGACGCACGAGAACAACGAGACGGCATTCCTGCTGAAGGTCGTGAAGGAGCGGCTCAAGATCCTGATCCTCGCCGGCTCCCCTTCCTGGGACCAAACCTTCATCCGGGCCGCCGCGCGCGGCGATCCGAACGCCCACGTCTGCGGCTGGACACGCATCACCGACGACCGCTGGCTGCCCACCGTCGATTTCGAGCTGAAGGCCGCCGTTCCCACCCCAGCGATCGCTCCCGACCTCGAGGACGCCGACGTCGTCATTCTCGCGGGCATCCGTGAGACGGTCCTGGAGCCTCATGCCGAGCTTCTTCTGAAAAAGCTCGAATCGGGCAGGACCGGCATGCTGATCCTGCCCGGCGCCGACGGATACGCGAAACTCGGTTACGCGGGTTCGAAGCTGGCCCAGATATTCCCCGTCCCGCTCGACGGCGAGTCCTGGGTCGGAACCCCGTGCAGCCTGGCCCTGCCGACGCGCGAGACGCCGTACGCGTTCCTGCGCCTGCTCGACGACCCGGTCGAAAACCAGGAATTCTTCTCGTCGCTGCCCAAGTTCGACGGCCTGTTCACCTACCCCGGCCGCAAGAGCGGTGCCGAAGTGTTGCTCTCGACCACGCTGTCCCGCGGCGGCACCCTCCAGCCAGCGTTCCTGACGCACCGCGTGGGCCAGGGGAACGTCGCGATGCTGTGCGGCGGGCCGCTCTGGCCGATGGGGTTCACGCAGGTTCCGACCGACCGCACGATCCGCCCCTATACGGCCTTCGTCATCAACACGCTGAAATGGCTCGCGAACC
>JAKJFL010000639.1:0-2410 GCA_022704935.1 Candidatus Rifleibacteriota bacterium | reverse complement strand
CAAGGACGTGCGCTTCAAACTCGGCGAGGGAATCGCCGGCCAGGCCGCGAAACAGCGCAAGCCCCTGCGCGTCTCCAACACGACGCTCGAGCCCCAGTTCAAGAAGCTCGCCCTGGAAACTGGTCCCAAGCCGGTGACGCTGATCTCGGCGCCGCTGTTGAACCGCGACAACCTGATCGGCGTCATCAACTGCGAGCGCGAACTCGACAAGAAGGGGCCGTTCCTGGCCGAAAACCTCGATCTCCTAGACACGCTGGCCTCGCAGGCCTCGGTCGCGATCGAGAACGCCCGGCTGTATCACAACCTCCTCAACGTCTACCTCGAAACGATCCGGGCGCTGGCGGCCGCGATCGACGCGAAGGACAGCTACACGCACGGCCACTCGCGCCGCGTGACCGACCTGAGCGTGTCTCTCGCCCTTGCGATGAACCTGCCCCGGATCGACGTCGACACGATCAGGCACGCGGCGCTTCTGCACGATGTGGGCAAAATCGGCATCAGCGAACAGATACTGCTCAAGCCCGGGCGCCTGACCGACGAGGAGTTCGAGACGATCAAGTCGCATCCTATGATCGGGGCCGGCATTCTGAACTCGATCGAGTTCCTCAAGAACGTCTGCATGATCATCGAGCATCACCACGAGAGATACGACGGCAAGGGGTATCCGAGCAACCTGAAGGGCGACGAGATCCCCATCGGCGCGCGCATCATCATGGTCGCCGACTCGTTCGACGCGATCACGTCGTGCCGGCCGTATCGCAAGCCGCTGACCTTCGACGAGGCGATGGCGGAGATCGGCCGGTGCGCCGGCACCCAGTTCGATCCCACGGTCGTCGCAGCCTTCGTCAGGCTTCGCGAAACCCCTTTCTGCCCGCCATGGCTCAAGGCGACCTCCCTCCTGGAAGCCGAGCAGCAGGGCGCGACGGCAAGCCGCTCCTGACATTCTCTTTCACTCGATCCCATCGGCCCTCTTGCGTCGAACGAGGGCCGATTTTACAATGCCTGCGTTACAAGGTCGGCTACACCGGTCCAGTCTTCGGGCTCGTCGGCCGCTTCTGATTCACTGATCCCTGCCAGCAAGAAGGCCCCGCCTGTCGGCGGGGCCTTCTTCGTATTCTTCGTTTTCGAGGATCAGATACGTATTTTCATCGATATATCGAGGGCTTTCGCGCTGTGCGTCACCGCGCCGACCGAGATGAAGTCGACCCCCGTCGCAGCCGCCGCGGCGACCGTTTCGAGCGTGATGCCGCCGGACGCCTCGAGCGGAACACGGCCGGCCGCGCGGACCACGCAGCGCTTCATGAGGTCGGGCGGCATGTTGTCGAGCATGACCATGTCGGCACCGGCGTCAAGCGCCGCTTCGAGCTGCTCGAAGGTCGCGACCTCGACCTCGATCTTCAGGGCCGGCCCGATGCGGCTTCTGGCGGCCGCCACCGCGGCCCGGATGTCACCGCCCATGGCGGTGATGTGGTTGTCCTTGAGCATCACCATGTCGAACAGGCCGAACCGATGATTCGATCCGCCGCCGACGCGGACCGCGGCTTTCTCCAGGTCACGCAGACCGGGCGTGGTTTTCCGGGTGTCGAGAAGGCGGCAGGGGGTTCCCTTCATCGCATCGACAAAGGAACGCGTGAGGGTCGCAACACCCGAGAGGCGCTGGACGAGATTCAGCAGCGTCCGTTCCGCCGTCAGCAGGGTGCCGACCTGGCCTGAAACTTCGGCCACGACGGTGCCGGGAGACACGACATCGCCGTCGCGGGCGATGATGTCCACCGAAGCCGGAACGACAGCCTTTCCCGACGCAGATCTGCGGCTTTCGACGGCACGGACGACGGGCTCGATCAGCCAGAGGCCGCAAACGATGCCGGATGCCTTGGCGGTCACCCGCCCGACGGCAGGCCTGGCAGCCGCGGTTCCGAGACATTCGACGGAAATGTCGCACTCATGCGGCCCGAGATCTTCCGTGAGAAACGCTTCGATACGTCTGTTCATCGTCCATCCTCCACAATACGGTGCTGCCGAATTATACCGGATTCGCAGGAAAAGAGAAGCAGCATCTATGGTATAGTATTTACTATACCATTTTTTACAAAAATTTACGTATCCCTTTTTCCCGGGCCAGGCGATACGTGATATCCTGATGCACCATGAGAAACCGTTTCAGATCATCATGCATCACCGGCTGTCTTCTTTTCGGCATTGGAGGGCTGTTCGTCGGTGCGGCACCGGCCGCGGCGCAGCCAGCATCGGGTCCCTGGTCTCTCGAGCAGTGTCTTGAATACGGCCTGGAGCATCATCCGACCATTCGCAGCGCCGACGCGGCGCTGAATGCCTCGAAAGCCCGCATCGGCTCGACTCGGAGCAGCATGGGCACAAAAGTGAACGCCCAGTCGAGCTTTTCCCGGAACCG
>JAKJFL010000638.1:0-2413 GCA_022704935.1 Candidatus Rifleibacteriota bacterium | reverse complement strand
GCTTCCGGAACACGACTCGCATCACCTTGCGCAGCAGCCGGGCGAGGCGCGGAACGACGCGCACGGGAAGCCGCACGAGCCCGCGATACAGCATCTCGACGAGCCATGCGCGCGCGTTTCTGCGGAACGCTTTGAACCGGTCAGGCCAGGTATTCGTCAACCAGAGCCTCCAGGCGCCCCTGGTGCGTCAGCATCAGGTCGACGGCTTCGCGGACGGCCCCTTTGCCGCCGTCCGAGCCGAGCACGAAATCAGCATGCAGCCGAACCACCGGGTGGGCATCGGCGGGGGCGAAAAACAATCCGGTGCGGCGCTTTGCCGGCAGATCGTTGAAATCGTCGCCGATGAACGCCACTTCCTCGGGCCTCAGGCCGCGGCGCGCGATGATCTCCTCGATGACCGCGGCCTTTTCACGCACCCCCTGGTGGAGCTCGTCGAACTTCAGTTCGCCGGCTCGCCGGGAAAGCGCTTCGGAACTGCGCCCGGTGACGGCGCCGCAGAGGTTGCCGGCCTTGCGCCAGAGCGCAAGGCCCATCCCGTCTTTCGTCGAGAAGAACTTGAACTCGTCATGGCCGTTGCCGAGGGCGATCCGGCCGTCGGTCAGGACGCCGTCGCAGTCGAAGAGCAGAAGTTTGATGCGCGCGCAGGCGCGCTGAAAATCAGTCGTGTTCATCATGGCGGGGTGACAAGGTTATACCAGAATGCGGCATGCCTGTAAACGAGCCCTCTGAAAATTCGGGATTTCGCACTTCTCTTGGGAATCGATACGGGAGAGTCGGTGCCGCGTCCGGCGACCGCTGACATATCGCGAGTGCGACCATGCCGGTCATAAATAATATGAGATGCTATAACATATATGCCGGGTTGTGAGGTGTGCCGGGCTCGGGATATCATGCGTCGCGATCGGGAGGGACAGGCTTCCTTCACGCATTTACAAACATTTACTTTCTTTCACGGGGCGTATTCGCAATAATGGGCGGCGTTTTGAGGTGAACTGAAGACGGGCCAGGCCATGAAACGAATCCTTGCATTAGATGATGACCGTGAGCTGTGCGAGCTGCTTTCGGAGTTTCTGACAAACGAGGGGTTTTCGATCGAAACCTGTCGTGAACCGGCCGCTTTTTTCGAAATGCCGTTCGGAACGGCCTTCGACCTGCTCATCATCGATGTCATGCTCCCCGTGATCGATGGGTTCGAGGTCCTTCGCAGAATTCGCGCGACATCGCGCGTGCCCGTGATCATGCTGACCGCGCGCGGCGAAGAGCAGGACCGGGTGCGCGGGCTGGAACTCGGCGCCGATGACTATCTTCCCAAGCCGTTCAGCCCCAGGGAACTGGTCGCGCGCATCCGGGCGATCTTTCGCCGTCTCGAGCCGGCGGGAGCGCCGGGAAATGAGGAAATTCTGCAGGTTGGCGATCTCCGGATGCACATGAACAGCAGAAAAGTGTTTCATGGCGCGGAGGAAATCGGCATCACGCAGATCGAGTTCCGGCTGCTGGAGCTTCTGATGAGATCCCCCGGCCAGACCCTGAAACGACAGGATCTCGCTCTGCAAGTGCTCGACAGAAGGCTGACGTATGAGGATCGCAGCCTCGATATGCACATCAGCAACCTCCGCCGGAAGATCAGGAGCAAGACTCCCCAGGGCGAACTCATCCAAACCGTCAGAAGCGTCGGATACATGATCGCGCGTCTGCCGAAGGCCGAGTCATGAAGCGATTTCAGGGAATGGGCATCTTCACGAGGATCGTGATCTGGTTTCTGATCACCATCGGCGCGATCCTTGTCGTTCTGAGCGGACTGCTCATGCATGTGCATGCCCGGGCCGAAAACGACCGGCTGGCGATGTGGAGCGACTTCATGGACGAGCAGGGCAGGCTGCTTGCCGGGCTGCATGAAAAACTTCCGGGCCAGACCGTTGAGGAACTCGAAAACCTCAAGCTGATCCCCCTGTTCCTGTACGATTCCACCGGCAGACTTCTCTTCGCGCCGAAGCGGTTGAGGCATCTTTCTCGCGCGGAGGAAGATAAGGAGCGGGAAGAAGTCATCCAAAAGCTGGGAGCGCTTGCTCCTCAGGTGAAAACCGCTTCGGAAGCGTATCAATCCTTCACGGTCCTGGGGGAAAGCTACCTGGCCAGGCGGCTCGATACCGGAGTGTCCGAACCGAGGACCGTCTTTTTGCGGTTGAAGGGAAAATCCCTGCTCGATCTGCGGGGGCTGTTGCTGGATGAGCGCATCGGCTGGTGGGTGGCTTTCATCGGCCTGATCATCGGATTCCTCTGCTTCTGGCTCACTCGCTCGTTCGTCAAGCCGATCGTCGAGTTTCAGCAGACGAGCAGAACCATTGCCGAAGGAAGATTCCATGCTCGTCTCCCGTCGGAACTGACCGGCCGTTTCGACGAGCTCGGGGCTCTG
>JAKJFL010000637.1:0-2417 GCA_022704935.1 Candidatus Rifleibacteriota bacterium | reverse complement strand
ACTCCCGCTTCCGCTGCCGAAAATTCCGCCGGCAGGCTTGCCTTCGATCATCGACGACGGGACTTCCCCGACGAAGCGCGATACGATGTTGTTCATCCAGCCCCCGAACATCATCCGGCGCCGGGCAGCCGTCATATACAGCCTGCGCATCGCGCGCGTCATGCCGACATAGGCCAGACGTCGCTCTTCTTCGAGCTGTTCCGGCAGATCCTTGGAGGAGTGATGCGGGAACACGCCTTCCTCCATGGCGATCAGGAACACGACCGGGAACTCGAGCCCCTTCGCGTTGTGAAGCGTCATCAGATGCACGCGTTCGGCCGCCTCGTCGAGATCGTCGACGTCGGCGTGCAGGGCCACTTTCTCGAGATACTCTCGAAGCGTCAGCTTCGGGTTCTCTTCCTCCTGGAACCGGATGTCGGCCAGAAGGCTCTCGACGTTCGACTCGCGGTCTTTCGCGTCCTCCTCCTCTTCCGTTTCATATAGCCAGTTGATGTACTGAGTGCGGTCGAGAACGGTCTTGGCGAGCATCGAGACCGACGAACCCTCCGCCGTCTCGACCAACTCCTCCATGAGTTTGACGAATCCGCCGGTCTTGCTGCGGGGGCTTGCGGCTGCCTGGGCCATCACCTCGCCCCACAGATCGCCTCCGGCCGCGAGCCGTTCGACCGTCGTGTCGCCGATGCCCCGGCGCGGCGTGTTGATGATGCGTCGCAGCGAGATCGAGTCGCTCCGGTTCCCGAGGAACCGCAGATACCCGAGAACGTCCTTCACCTCGCGTCGCTGGAAGAACTTGAGGCCGCCCGTCACCTCGTAGGGAATCCCCTGGCCCGTGAGCGCCTGCTCGATCGTCCGGCTGAGGCTGTTCATGCGGAACAAGACCGCCATCTGGCCGTAGGGAATCCCTTCACGTGCGAGTTTCCGGATCTCGCCCACGATGCGGTCGGCCTCGTCGCGGTCGTCGCCTGCGTGGAGGAAACGGGGCAGTTCGCCGGCTCCGTTCGTCGTCCAGAGCTGCTTCTTGTGGATGCCCGCGTTGTTCGAGATCACGGCGCTCGCCGCGTCGAGAATGCCCTGCGTCGAGCGGTAGTTCTGCTCGAGATACACGACGCGGGCTCCGGAAAAATCCTTCTCGAACTCGCGGATGTTGCGGATCGTCGCGCCGCGCCAGCTGTAGATCGACTGGTCCTCGTCGCCGACAACGCACAGGTTGCGGCTCGCCGATGATAATAAAGCGATTAATTTATATTGAGCGGTGTTGGTATCCTGATACTCGTCGACGAGAAAGTAGCGATACCGGTTCTGCAGCTTCTCGAGCAGATCGGGCCGGGCGTTCAGCATCTTCCAGACGCAGAAGATCAGATCGTCGAAGTCGACGGCCTGGTTCTTCTTCAGGGCTTCCTGGTAGCGGGTGTAGATCGTCGTGATCCGCTCGGCTTCCGACTGCGGCGGCTTGAACTCTTCGGGCCCCAGAAGCTCGTTTTTCGCCTGCGAGATCACGCCCAGCATCGAACGGGGTGTGCACTTCTTCAGGTCGAGATTCAGGTCGTTGAGGATCAGCTTCATCAGCTTCTCGCTGTCGTCCTCGTCGTAGATGGTGAACCCGTCGGGGAAACCGGCCGCCTCGTGCCAGCGGCGCAGGAGCTGACTGCAGAACGTGTGGAACGTCGTCAGCGTCACGCCCTCGCCCCGGCCGGGCAGCAACGCCTGGACGCGCTCGCGCATCTCCTTCGCCGCCTTGTTCGTGAACGTGACCGCCAGGATCGCCGATGGGTCGACGCCGTTCCGCTCGATGAGGGCGGCGATGCGCATCGTCAGCATGCGCGTTTTTCCCGAGCCGGCGCCGGCGACGACCAGCAGCGGTCCTTCCGTGATATTCACCGCCTCGATCTGGCGGGGGTTCAGCGCGGCGATCTGCCGTTCAAGCGCGGGGTTCATTCAGTTTCCTCGCCGTTCCCGTGCCGGCCCCGGACCACGACATCGTGATCCAGTCGCCGGCGACGTAGGTGCAGCCGCCGTCGAGTTTGATGTCATACAGCGGCCCCTGGTGGTCTTCCGTCGTGATCTCGACGATCGTGTCTTCCTCGACGGTTCCGCGGTCTCCCAGCACCGGCACCACCATGCCGAGCTTCAGATGCGAGGCCGGAAGCGGGTAGAACGCGGGTTTCTTCGTGAGCTGTATCTTGCGGACGACCTCGAGATTGTCGAGCGCGACGAGCGTCTTCACGAACAGCTGGGCCTCCTCGTCGTCGTCCCGCGTCACCTCGAGATACCACTGGCCGTGACTCGTCTGTCGCCGCCTGAACTGCTTGTGCTCGGCCTTGTCGGGGTCCTGGACATTGTCGATGCGGATGAGATGCGAATACCCCGGTCGCGACCCGGCCCGCTCGGTTCCCCCGAAGATGACGAACTGGACGGCA
>JAKJFL010000636.1:0-2417 GCA_022704935.1 Candidatus Rifleibacteriota bacterium | reverse complement strand
CTGTTCGACGCCGAGAACGCCTACCTCGCCACCCGCCTCCAGTATCTCCAGGCAATCTTCAGTTACCACCAGGCATACGCCGCCTACCGGCTCGCGACGGGCAAACTCGGACGAGAACTGCTGGCCCGGGCGACCAGTAAATAAGAAGGAGAGATATATAAAATGTCATATACAAATTCGAAAGCCTCTCTGAGCGAACGCTCGAAGTCGCGTCTGGTGACGGCCCTGCTGGCTTCTGCGTTCGTCCTGCCTCTCCCCGACTGCCTGTTTCCGGGTGTGTCCGGCATCACGCCCGCTTCGGCACAGACCGATGATTCGAAGCTCCAGCCCGTCATTGTCGAGAAGGTGGTCTCCTCCGACATCAGCCAGCAACTGCGCACCTCGGGCGAGATCCTCTCCTACCAGGGCGCCGACATCCATCCGAAGATCGGCGGGGAAATCATCAAGGTCAACGTCCGGGAAAGCTCGGTGGTGAAGGCGGGTGACGTTCTCGCCGAGATCGACCACCGGATCCTCGACGCCCAGCTCGAACAGGCCCAGGCCGCCGTGACGGTCGCCAGGGCCTCGGTCGAGGTCCAGGAGGTGCTGGTCAAGACCTCCGAGTCGGCCCTGGTCTCCGCAAAGGCCCAGGCCGCGGCCGCGAAGGCGAAAGCGGTCAACATGGCCGCGACAAAAAAGCGGTATGAAGAGCTGTTCCGGGAAGGGGCGGTTTCCGAACAGCAGCTCGACGACGTCAGAACCCAGTATGATGCGGCGGATGCCCAGAACGTCTCGGCCGAAACCAGTATCCGCCAGGCGGAAGACTCCATCCGCTCGAACCAGGTGACCCTCAAGGTTCGCAAGGCCCAGCTCGCCCAGGCCGAATCGAACCTGCATGCCGCCGAGGTTCAGCGCGAGAACGCGTTCGTGAAAGCCCCCTTCGACGGCCGCATCACCATGCGTGCTCTCGATGCCGGCGCCATGGCCAATCCGGCCCAGCCGATCTTTCGGCTCGAGCAGATGGACCGCGTGAAGGTGATCGGCAGCCTGGTCGAGAAAGACCTGATGCAGCTCCAGGCCGGGAAAACCGAAGCGTCCGTGAGGGTCGACACCTTCGCCGACCGCGAGTTCAAGGGAACGGTCACGAGCGTCTACCCGGCCATCACCTCGAAGACACGCACGGGCCAGTTCGAGGTCGTGCTCGAGAATCCCGAGATCGTCCTGCGCTCCGGCATGTATGCGACGATCATCCTGTCGCTCCAGACCGAGAAAAACGCCGTCGTCGTTCCGAAGGATGCGCTTCTCACGCATAATGGCCAGGCATCCGTCATCCACGTCACGAGCGAGGGGATGGCGGTGCGCAAGCCGGTTCGCGTCGGCATCGTACAGGAAACCCGCGCCCAGATCATCGAGGGGCTGCGGCCAGGCGACCTGATCATCACCCAGGGCGCGGAGCTGGTGAAGACCGGCATCCGGGTCAAGCCGGTCCTGATGGAGGGGGATAAATGAACCTCTCAATCTATGGTGTGAAATGGCCGGTCACCACCACGATGGTGTTCCTGGCCACCATCATCCTCGGGGCATTTTCCTGGACCCAGCTCGGCGTCGACCTGATGCCCAATTTCGAGATCCCCGCTGTCACCATCATCACGACGTATACGGGCTGCGGCCCCCGGGAAATCGAGTCGAGCATCACCGAACCGATCGAAGAAAGCGTCTCGACCGTCGAGAACGTCGACGAAATCACGTCGCAGTCGATGGAAGGCATTTCCATGGTCACGGTGAAGTTCAACTGGGGCATCAATCTCGACGCGGCGACGAACGACATCCGCGACAAGCTCGATCTCGTCGCGCGACGCCTTCCCGACAATGCCGACAAGCCGTTCATCTTCAAGTTCAACACCTCGATGATTCCCGTCGTGATGTTGTCCGTTTCGGCGAATGAGAGCTGGGAAAAGCTCGAGAAGATCACCGACCGGAAAATCGTCGACGCGCTGAAACGCATTCCCGGCGTCGCAACCGCCCTTCAGATCGGCGGCGACAAGCGCGGTGTTCTCGTGAACCTCGACCGGGAGCGCGTGCAGGCCACGGGATTGTCGGGAAACCAGATCGTCGGTCTGCTCCGGAACCAGAACGTCGACAACCCCGGCGGCACCATCAAACAAGGGCAGTTCGAGTATCTCGCACGCACCCCCGGCAAGTTCACCCGCGTCGACGATCTGAAGTCGGTCGTCGTCGCGACGAAACCCGGCGTCGTGCGGCTCGGCGACGTCGCAGAGATCAGGGACGATTTCCTCGAAAAGTCCAATGCCTTCTACATCAACGGGAAGCCCGGCATCGGCATCATGGTCCAGAAACAATCCGGCGCCAACACCGTGGGCGTCGCCGCCGCCGTGCGCGAGGCCCTGCCGGGGATCCAGGCCCAGCTCCCCCCCGAT
>JAKJFL010000635.1:0-2420 GCA_022704935.1 Candidatus Rifleibacteriota bacterium | reverse complement strand
TCGGCACGATACTCGACATGAAAGCCTGACCGGCAACAAGCTCTCACGGGGCGGGAATCGACGATTCCCGCCCTTCGCTTTTGTTCGCGATGCGGCTGTTCGCGCGGGCGATGCCGTAGACGGCCATCGAGCCGAGAATGAGCCCGGCGCCGAGCAAGGCGTTCCCGGACGGCCATTCCCCCGCTCCGAGGCCGGCCCAGATCGGGTTGAGAATCGCCTCGAGCATCGCGAACAGAATGCTCTCGACGGCCGTCACGTATCGGATGCCGACGAGGAAAATCACGTATGGCAAGGCCAGCTGAAACACGCCGAGCGCTGAGATGACGGTCCATTCCGTTATATCGGCAGGGATATCACGCATCATCGACGTGGAGCTGAACAGGATGACGAAGAGATTCCCTGCGGCAAGCGCGGGAATGCCGGCCCAGCCGTCGGCCTTTCGCGCGGAACGTTCCGGTACATCCAGGGCATCCGCGGGCTCGGGAACGGCTTCACGCGAGAGTCGACGAAGGAACAGGGTGTTCAATCCGCAGGCCATTCCCGACACGATGGCGTAGACGATGCCGAGGCGGCCTTCGAGGCTGAGCCGGTCGAGAAAGAAAAAGGCCATGCCGGCCAGGCAGGCCGCCATCATCATCCACTCCCGGCGCGAGACGATTTCGCCGAGCACCAGCCGCGAAAATACGGCCACCCACAGCGGAGCCGTGTATTGCAGGACGATCGCGTTCGCTGCGGTCGTCATGCGCGTGGCCGAGATGAAAAGCATCACCATCGCGGCATACGACAGGGCCGAGCCGAGCATCACCCGCCTCGTGCCGGGCCTGATCGCAACGCCGCAGGTTGCCCAGACCGCAAGAATCACCGGAAGCGCGAACACGCTGCGCCAGCCAGTGATCGCGAGCGGGTCGAGACCGGGAAGCCGCTTGACCGCGACACCCGCGAAGCTCCAGAGGGTCGCGGCGACGATGACGAGGAAGAGACCGGCCGTATGCGCCGACACGAAGCGGTTGCGGTGAAGATCGATCATGCGATGCGGTGACTTTCAAAAGGGAATTAGGACGCGAACGACGTTCGAGGTTCTGATATACTCCGAACCGGTTCGAAATTCCATCGCCAAAACGTTTTTTTCGTGAACGATATTCATATATCTGGCAATATCCATAAGGAAACTGCCGCGCTGTCCCCGGAAACACCGCAACCCCGCACAACGGGTTCGGGCCTGCTGCTGTTCCTGCTTCTGCTGGCGCTGCCGTTCGCCTCGATCAATGCCGGAGTTTCGTTCCTCGCGGCCCGCGAACGGGCATGGCAGGAGCGAAATCTGGAAAGCGACGCCCGACGGGAACTCGAGACCCTGACCAACAGTGCAGCCGCCGAGCCGCATCTCGAGCGGTCGGCGGCCGCACTCCGGGCCCTGCTGTCACGCCAAGGGCCTTTGCCGGCCAGGTTTCCGCCGGCGACCTGGGCGTCGGGTCTCGATGTCCCGCATGACCTCTGGGTATTCGAAGATGAAATGCCGGATGCGGGCGACAGGCCGCCGCGCGTTGCGGTCGCCTCGTCGCCGCTCAAGATTCCTCCCCGGCTCCTTTCGACGGCGTTCGCCTGCCTCGCCCACCATGCGCTGAATGCCCGGCTTTCGCCCCCGGCACTCAGGCGGGGCGAGAAACTCCTCGTGACGGCGTTCGGAACGGGGCAGAGCGCCTCCCATATCGCCATGTACCAACGCGGAATCCCAACTCGGGTGATCCATGAACGGGCCGCCGCCCTCCTCCTCTGGAATGGCGTCATCCTCCCGGACGGCCGCCGGCGCGGATTTTTCTTGATATTTCGCGATCTCGACGCCGTGACGAGGTTCGGTCTCGTCTCGGCGCTCCGGGCGCATCGCCGGCGCGGCGGGGCACCGGCCGGCTTTGTCCGGACGCTTCGCAGCGCCGTTCAAGACCTTCTTCCGGAGCCTTTCGAACGGTCTGAAAGCTTCCGTCGATGGAGGCAACGTCTGAGACCGCATTTCCAGCGGTCGGACTGGGAAATCAGAGGAACACCGTCCAATCTCCGCCTTGACGAAGGCAGGCTGTTCACCCGACATCTGACGACCGGCAGGCACATGGCCGTCCTGCTGAAACCGGACATTCCCGAGGGGAATCTGCCCGCGCCGGTTTTTCTCGCGAACCTCCTCGTCTGGGGCGGCATCATCCTGTTCGTGACGCGCGGCGTGCTGCTCGGCGCCTGGCCGGCGCTTCCTTTCGGCATCAGGTTTTCGGCGCTGTTCGCGCTGTCCGCCCTTCTCCCCATCAGCCTGCTGCTGGTCGGAAGCCATGCATTCATCAGCGAATCGGCGAACACCGAGCGCAACGCCGTCATCACGCGCATCCGAAGCGCCCTCGAAGGAGTCGACTCGGCTCGGGAGCGGCTTTCCGGAAGTT
>JAKJFL010000055.1:0-11405 GCA_022704935.1 Candidatus Rifleibacteriota bacterium | reverse complement strand
CGTTACTGGAGTTCGGGGGCGGCAGTCTCGACGGCGGCGCCTGCCTTCTTCGGCCAGTATTTCTCGCACAGCGCGGACCGAATGCCGGTCTCGCGCGGCTCGAACACCTCGGCCAGGAGTTCCCAGCACCGGTCGAGAGCGACGGTGAGGGTGTTGTTGACCGACAGGTCCATCATCCGCTGCTCGAACTGCTCACCGTACCGGATCAGCTTCAGGTCCCATGGGGACATCTCGAAGCCCATGGCACGCTTCTCGCGGGTTTCGCGACACTTCGCGTAGAGCTGGATGCAGCCGTCCATGATCGCGCGGTGATCGTCGCGGGTGCGGCCGTTGACGAGCTGTTTGAGGCGCGAGAGCGAGCCGAAGGGCTCGATCCAGCCGCCCTTCAGGTAGAACTGGCCCTCCGTAATATAGCCCGTGTTATCAGGAACCGGGTGGGTGACGTCGTCGCCCGGCATCGTCGTGACGGCCATCGTCGTGAGCGAGCCGCCGTTGTCGAACACGACGGCCTTCTCGTACCGCGAAGCCAGCTGGGAATACAGATCGCCCGGATAGCCGCGATTCGAGGGAATCTGTTCCATCGTGATCGCTATTTCCTTGAGCGCGTTTGCGAAGTTCGTCATGTCGGTCAGCAGGACCAGCACGCGTTTTCCCTGGACGGCAAAGCGTTCGGCGACGGTGAGGGCGATGTCGGGGGTGAGCATGCACTCGACGACCGGGTCTGAGGCGGTGTGGACGAACATGATGGTGCGCGAAAGCGCGCCGCCGTCCTCGAGCCGCTGTTTGAAATACAGGTATTCGTCGTATTTGAGGCCCATGCCGCCGAGCACGATGACGTCGGCCTCGGCTTGGAGGGCGATGCGCGCGAGCAGTTCGTTGTAGGGCTCGCCGGGAATCGAGAAGATCGGCAGTTTCTGACCCTCGACGAGGGTGTTGAACACGTCTATCATCGGGATGTTCGTGGCGATCATGCGGCTGGGCATGAGGCGCACGGCCGGGTTGACGGCGGGACCGCCGACCTCGATCAGGTTCTCGGTGAGCGTGCTGCGGCCGTCGCGCGGCTCGCCGCCGCCCGTGAAGATGCGGCCGAACAGGTCTTCGGAGAAGCTGAAGCGCATCGCCGAGCCGAGAAAGCTCACGCGGTCGCCGGTGGACAGGCCGCGGGTTCCCGAGAAGACCTGGAGCGAGACATCCTCGCCCGACACCTTGATGACCTGGGCGAGCGAGCGGCCGACGCGGCCCTCGACGACGGCAAGTTCTTCGAAGCCGACGCCGGTGGCCTTGAGCATGGCGACGTTTCCGGCGATGCGGTCGATGCGGGTGTAGTATTTACGCATGGGCGGCCTCCTTGTCGGCCTGCAGGCAGGACGCGATCTTCGTTTCGGAATCCTTCATGGCATCCGAGCCGCTCTTTGCGTAGTTCCAGTTGCGGAACTGCTCGGTGAGCGTGAAGAAGGTGTCGCGTGCCTTGTCCTTGTCGGCGAACATGAACTCGTGCTCGAGCACGCGGCAGACACGGCCGAACAGGTCTTTCTGGCGCTCGGGCGGGCAGGCGGCGTCGACCTCGTCGAACGAGTTCTGCTGCAGATACACCGAGTCGAGGAACTCGCTCTTCAGATAGACGACGTAATCGTCCATCGAGGTGCCTTCCTCGCCGACGACCTGCATCATCTCGAAGACGGACCGGCCGCGGCGCAGGAACGAGCGGGCCCACGCGACTTTCTTCTCGTCGATGATGCCGTGATATTTCGACCAGGACTCGAGCGGATCGATCGCGGGGAAGCGGCGGGCGTAGGAACGGGCATACGAGAGGCCGAGGAACGAACCGACGACCTTGAGGGTGCCCTGTGTGACCGGCTCTTCGAAGTTGCCGCCGGCGGGGCTGACGGCGCCGCCGATCGTGAGCGAGGCCTCGCGGCCGTCGCGCAGCTTCACCGAGCCGCCGCGCTCGTAGAAACGGGCAATCGAACTCTCGAGGTAAGCCGGGAAGGCTTCCTCGCCGGGGATCTCCTCGAGACGGCCGCTCATCTCGCGCAGGGCCTGGGCCCAGCGGGAGGTCGAGTCGGCCAGCAGCAGCACGTGAAGGCCCTGGAGCCGGTAGTATTCACCGAGCGTCACGGCCGTGTAGACCGAGGATTCGCGGGCAGCTACGGGCATGCTCGACGTGTTACAGATGATGATCGTGCGCTCCATCAGCGTCTTGCCGGTGCGCGGGTCGGTCAGATGGGGGAATTCGCGCAGCGTCTCGACGACCTCGCCGGCGCGCTCGCCGCAGGCCGCGGAAATGACGACGTCGACCTCGGCATGACGGCTGGTGATCTGCTGCAGGACGGTCTTGCCGGCGCCGAACGGGCCGGGAATGCAGTAGGTGCCCCCGCGCGTGATCGGGAAGAACGTATCGATGATGCGCTGTTTCGTGACCAGCGGTGTCACGGGCAGAAGCCGCTCGGCATAATGGGTCAGCGGGATGCGAACGGGCCAGCGGTTGATCATATCGACCGCTATCGTTTTCCCCTCCGCGTTCTCGAGCTCGGCGATCTTCTGCTCGACCGTATAGGAGCCTGCGCCGACGAGGCTTTTGAGCTTCCATTCGCCCTCGAGATCGAACGGAGCGAAGATGTAGTGGTCGAAGATGCTTTCCTTCACCTTGCCGAGCGCGTCGGCGGCACGCACCGTGGTTCCGATCTTCGCGAGCGGGGTGAACTCCCATCTCGTCTCGCGGCTCAGCGGCTTGAAGTAGTTGCCGGGCTCGAGGAACTTGCCGACCTTCTCGGCAAACACCGGAAGCGGGTTCTGCAGTCCGTCGTAGATCTGGCCAAGCAAGCCGGGCCCGAGTTCGAGAGAGAGCAGTTCGTCGGTCACCTCGACCGTATCACCCACCTTCAGGCCGCGGGTCAGCTCGAACACCTGCATGTCGGCGCGGTTTCCGCGGATGCGGATGATCTCGGCCATCAGCCGGACGCCGTCGGCGCGGTGGCAGTAAGCCACGGCATTCTGCCGGACAGCGCCGTCGAACTCGGCGGTAACCATATTTCCAAATATTGTAGCGATTCGTCCGGATACACTCACAGGACGGTGACCTCCTCGAGGATCTTGAGCGCCGTGCCCCGGTCGAGAGCCGCATACCGGGACAGCAGTCTGAGCTTCAGCAGATAAAGAACGAGTTCGTCGATCTCGAACGAGTAGCGGGTCGATTCCGAGGCGAGGAAGGCACACCGGGCCTCGTCGAGTTTGTGCTCACCGATCATCGGATCGGCGGCGTTGTGCCATTCGGCCACCAGCCCGTCGTAATCGAAGGCCGGGGCCTCGGGCGAGACCGGGCGCTCCTTCGCCGGGGCTGATTCCCCGGTATCACGGGCGTTCGCCAGATACACGGCGAGGGTCATTTCCCAGGCACTCCAGCGCTGAAGCAGCCTGGATCCGATGGCGTGGCCCGTCTGGTGCATGAACTCGAACCAGGCGAAGCAAACGCTCTCGTGCCAGGCGACTTCTTCTTCTCTTGACGGCCAGAGGGCGACACGTTCCCGGATGCAGTCGGGCAGAAGCTCCATCAGGTCGGCCGGCGGTTCGGGCAGATGCCCCACCAGGCGGCTTTTCTGCATCGCGCGCAGGGCCGGCTCGACGGAGAAACAGTTCGCGAGGGTGTCGAGCGTCGGCTCCTCCTCGGCGCGAATGGCCGCGAGCACATCGTCGAGCCTGCACGGAAGCGGCTCGCCGAACCCCGGCAGGGGCGGCAGGGCGGCAAGAAGGTAGTAGAGTCGCGCGCTCACGGTTGCGACTCAGGCTCCGGCGTTTTCGGACTTGTCCAGGAGGGCACGGAGCTGGGGCGCGACCAGGCGGCCGAAAGCGTCGGCGACCGAGGTTTCGGTCAGTTCGACGACTTCGCCGGAAGCGGTGTCGCGCAGGGTGAAGCCGGCCGTCTTGAGCGTCTCGCCGAGCTTCACACGGCCGTCCGCGGTTTTGAACAGATCACTCAGCGCTGCCTGGGTCAGCTTCGCGCCGACGACGGGACCAAGCGAGGCTTCCCATTCGCGTCCGGTCTTCTGGGTTTTCAGGAGCTCCCGGAGAGAGGATTCGACGACATCAGCCGCCGACAGTTTCTCGGCGATGACCGGCTGCAGAAGGCCGCGGGTCAGGTTTTCCAGACGCTTCTTCACATCGAGAACAAGGTCGCGGGCGGCAAGCCTGAGCTCCGCCTCGACTTTCTGCCGGTGCCGGGCGATCTCGGCCTCCCCTTCCTGGACCATGCGGCGGACCGCGGCCCTGGCCTGCTCTTTTTCGTGTTCGGCTTTCGCCTTCGCATCGGCCAGGATCTTTTCGGCCTCGCGGCGGGCGGCTTCGATCCCGTCTTCGCGAAGCTGCTTGGTGAAGGTTGCGACATCGATACCCATGGCGGAAAACTCCTTCGGTGACCTGCGGCCGTTGAAATCCGGGCAGATATCATGACCGGGTTCGGGGATTATACCACACCCTCCCTTCTCAGGGCAAATCCGGGGGATGGCACTGTCGATACGATGAGGGGATGCCCCCGAGTTCGGACAATGGGGGTAAAGGTTGCGGTTGATTTTGCCGATGATGATACCGAATCGTCTGGACCTTTCGAGGAGGAGCATCATGAACCGTGGAATTCGAACCGTCGTCCTGGGAGCCCTGCTGGTAGGTGCCGGCCCCGCGCTGTATACCACCGCGGCATTCGGCATGTCGGCCAACGCCGGCCAGGCGGTCCAGGTCGTCAAGACCGTTCCGGCGGACATGGCCTCGGACGTTTCGGCCGCCACGCCCCTGACGGTCGAGTTCGGCGGAACCGTATCTCAGGCGTTCTATCAGACGATCAACCTCAACCTGTTCAAGAACGGCCAGCCCGTCGAGGGTGAGCTGTTTTACAATCCCGCCGCGCGCCAGGTCATGTTCAAGCCCAAGGCAGGTCTTCAGCCAGGCCAGATGTATACCGCCCAGCTCAGTTTCGGCGATGGCGTGAGCGGAACGGCCGAGAAGATGTGGAATTTCCGCGTTTCCGCTGGCGGCGTGCGCTCGACCGGCGTTCAGAGCGCCGTGAACGCTCCGATGCAGACTGCCGCGGCAGCCGTGATGCCCACCGACATGGGCAGCGCAGCGGCCGCAAGACTGCTGATCACCAACGCCAACATGTCCGGCGGCGTGATCAACCCGCAGAATCCCCTCGAAGTCAGCTTCAGCGAAGCGCTCGACATCACCTCCCTCAAGGATGCCCCGGTCAAACTGATGTGCAACCGGGAAACGGTCGGCGTCGATTACCGCCTGTCGCGCGACCTGAAAACCCTGACGCTGGTTCCCCGCCAGCCCCTGAAATCCGGCAACGAGTATGGCATCGCGATCAGCCAGACGCTCGCGGGAAGCTCGGGCGCCAGACTTCCGAAGAACACCGTCATTCCTTTCCGCATCGGGGGAGGCAGTTCGAGTGGCGTCGACGTGGCCGTTCCCGACAATGTTCTCGAGGAAACGCCCAGCGATGCCGCTCTGCCGGTCGCGGCTCCCGCACGTCGCCAGGGCCTGGTCAACAACGCCTCGTTCGACGCCCCTCCGGCAGACGCCTACGGCGGCATCGCCATGCAGGCGGCAATTCCGCTGAAACTGGTCGGCATGTCGCCGCAGAGCGGCGCCGTCGTCACCAACCTCAGCCAGCCGGTGACGGTGGCCTTCAACCAGGAAGTCCGGCCCGAAACCCTGAACGAGTTCACCTTCCGGGTCGAGGACGACTTTGGCCCCGTGCCCGCGAAAATCCAGTATCTGAGCGGCCAGAAGCGCGCGATGCTCACCCCCGTCGGCGTGCTCGACGCGAACCGTTCGTATCGCGTGATCATCACCCAGGGAGTGACAGACATGACAGGCCGCCCCCTGCAGAACGCCCTCGCCGCGACTTTCGCGACCACCTCGCCGGCCGCTGCGCCTGCCATGCCCGAAGCGTTTGCGGCAGCCCCCACGGCCCCCGTCCGCCGCGCTCCCGCCGCCGCAAAACAGGCGGCTCCCCGCCGTGCCCAGCCGATGATGCGCGAAACGATCCAGGAATCCAGGGAACTGGAAGGCTTCGATGACGAAGCGGCTCCCGCCGGAAATGCCGCCGCCATGGAAGCGGATGCCGACTGGAACGCTCCGGCCCCGCGTCAGGCTCCCCGGGCCGCCACCGTCCGCAAGGCGGTCTCCCGCGAAGCCCTCTCCACCTTCAAGGTGACCGGGATTCTGCCGGCGGCAAACGCCGAACAGGTCTCCCGCAACGCGAAGATCGTCATTCACTTCAGCGAACCCGCCCAGCAGAACACCGTGAACCCGATCAACATTTCGGTCTTCGGCCGCCAGGAGCGCGTCGAAGGGCGCGTGTCCTACGACGGACGCCAGAAGCGGGCCATCTTCATCCCCGCCGCTCCGCTCGATGCGGATACGCAATACAAGGTCCTCATCAGCGACAAGATCAAGAGTCAGTCGGGCGAGCAGCTCGTCGCCCGCTACTCGTGGCAGTTCACGACGCAGAACGAGCGCCAGGCGCGCAAGACCGCTCTCGTCAGGCCCCGAGCCGCCGAAGCGGACACGGCCTTCTACATTCCCCTGGCTGACGGCCGCGCCACCGTCCCCCAGGCCGCCGCAGCCGCGCGGATGGCATCTTCTGCCGGGTCGGCCGGCACGGGTTTCGTCTACGTTCCGGCGAATCATTGGGTGTTCAAATCGCTCAAGCGCGTGATCTCGAAGGGACTCCTGCCCGGTATGCCGTTCTACGATGCCTCGAAGGTAACCCGGTATGAGTTCGCGAGCGCCGTCCGGTCTGCTCTCGACAATCTGCGCTCCATGAGCGGCCAGCAGAAAACCAAGCTTCGGGTCGGCGATCTGGTCGAGCTCGAGCAGCTGATCATCGCGTTTCGCGGAGAGCTGCGCTCGTTCAGCGTCGACACGGCCTGGTTCGAGAACTTCCTGTCCAGCCAGGGCGTCAGCATCGCCGACGTCGAACGGCGGGTCGGCCTGAACAACGGCTCGCGGGCCGGTTGAGCGGGCGTTGCAGGCAGGCATGCCTCACCAGATGAAACCGGGGACCTTCCTCGCACGGGAGCTTCCCGGTTTTTCCATCTTTCTGACGACGAACCGCCTCGAGACGGAAGCCTACCTCTCGATCGAAACGTTCCCCGACTCGTTCGACGACAAGGCCGCCTGCCTGACCATCCAGAACGCCCTCGCCGAGAACATTCTGTTCGGGCTCGACCGGGGCTTCCTCACGAACGAGCTTCCGCGCATCATCGCACGCCGCACCCCCCTTCCGCCGAAAAAAATAGCGACAGGGATACAACCACTCGACGGGGAGGCGGCGCAGATCGACATCCTCGTGCCCCGGCCGTCGATGGAGCACCTGACACGCCCGGACGGGACATTGGACTTCAAGACGCGCGACCTGTTCCGCAGCGTTTCGACCGATGAGATCATCCTGGTGAAACGGCCGGCAACGAAGGGCGAGTCGGGTCACTCGGTCTTCGGCAAGCCGATTCCCGCCGTTCCCGGCAAGGACAAGCGTGTCGTGGCGGGTCGGAACGTCGTTCTGAAATCCGACGGTATGAACGACATCGCCCGGGCGGCCTGCGAGGGCCAGTTGACCGTCGAGTCCGGCATGAACTCGGTCACGGTGCATGTCACCCCGATCATGGTCATTCCGGGCGACGTCGATTTCGGCACCGGCCACATCAGCTTCAAGGGCTCGCTCGTCGTGCGCGGCTCGGTCAGATACGGGTTTTCCGTGACCGTGACAGGGAACCTGCGCGTCGACGGCATGATCGAGGCAGGCACCCGCGTCACAGTCGGCGGCGATCTCGACGTGGGCAAGGGCATTCTCGGCACGGCCGGGAAGGTCGAAGACAAGAACGAAGTCAAAGTGTTCGGCAACCTTCGCGCCCTGTATGCCGAAAACGCCTGTCTCACGGTGCAAGGCGACCTCTTCCTGCGCTCGGCGCTCAACTCGCGTATCAACGTGAACGGCGAGGTGATGATCGAAAAGTCGCTCAGCGGCGGCGAATTGATCTCCTTCCGCTCGATCACCGCGGGAGAGCTGGGCAACGCCGTCGGCCTCGAGACGCGCGTTTCCTGCGGCGTTTCACACACCGCTCTCAACCGGCTGAACCTGGTCGTGAAGATCATCAACGACATCCGGCGCCAGCATTACGAGGCCGAGAAAAACCTGCTGTTCGTGAAGAATTTTCCCGAGAAGCTGCCGCCGGGCAAGGCGGAGCCTCTCCGGGCCAGTCTCGAGCACAAGGTTGCCAGCCTGGGCGACCAGATCACCAAGCTCGAGCTGAAAAAAGCCGACCTCGCCCTCGTTCTGCTCGAGGAAACCCGCTCGACGATCTCGGCAGGCGTGTTCCGGCAGGGCGTAATTCTCTCGATCCGGGCTTCGCGCATGACCATCGATTCGGACCGTTCGCTCCTGAGGTTTTACCAGAAAATTCCGGAGGAACGGATCGAGTTCATGCCTTACAGCCCCGGCAGCAGGAAATCGACCAGGCCGAGATCCTGAGGAATCGTCACCGGATGCCCCTCCGGGCCAGCGACGACGCCGTCCCAGGCATGACCTTCGAGGAGTCCCGTTGCTTCCCAGGCACCGCCTTCTTTCCATGAAATGCCCAGCCGCGTGTCGAGCTTGTCGATGTGCGCCCCGTGCCCCTCGAGACGGAACTCGAACGGGGGTCGCAACGCATCTCCCGATGGGGCCATGCGCACGGGAAGTCCGGCAAACCCCCTCGGCATACCGGCTTCAGCCCTCCAGAAGGATTCGAGGTCCCAGCGGTCCGGCTGCCCGGCCACGTGGCGGTAGCGGATCGAAATACTCGACGTCGCAGCCGATTCGGCTTGCCGGGCCACCAACGCCGTCGCGTTGACGAGGATGCCGGGCGCGATTCCGTCGAATCGGGCGGTCATGCTTGCCGCGCCGGCCAGATCGGGAACACCGTATCCGTATCGAATCGCCCACGGCAGGGTTGCGACGAGTTCCGCCAGAGGAAGATCGGCAACCCGGGCTTCGATGCTCCAGTCGGGTTTCAGACCGGCCGCGAGCGCGACGGTCCCGCTGAAGGAGGCAGGGAATCCGATGAAACGGCTGTCTCCATTCTCGACGTGCAGCCTGCCGTCGAAGAATTTCCAGGGGGCGTTCAGTTCGGCGAACGGCAGATTGAACCCGGTCAGTATGAACACGATGTGATCGAACCTACCCTGGAACCGGCCTGCGAAGCCGAGTTTCGGCTGGGCCATCCAGGTCCCTCCCACCGTGATGCTCCCGTTCACGAAAAGCGGCACGGTGTCCCGCCAGAGCGGGCTGAGCCATTTCGACAGCACCTTCAGGTCGATCCGGGTTTCGGCCAGCGTCCCCTCGGCAAAGACACCGTCCCGTTTCACCGCGATTTTCACATCGTTATCGAAAGGGAAGCTCAATATACTTCCCGATATTTTTCCAGCCAGCGAGGCCCTTGTCGACGCCAGATGGCCCTGGAAGGCCGCAGCGGCGAACTCAGCCCCTCTGAACCGGACCGCCATCGAGAATGAGACGGGCTGGAGACCGTTCGTCCGGGATGCCGGATCGATCGCAAACGACGCGACCGTGACCTCGACCGGCCCCGATGCCGCCGGCATCCAGTCGATGCGGGCGAGGCGGATGCGGTCGATGCCGACCGGAAGTTTCAGGTCAGCCTGGCACGTCGGCGGAGGCAGGTCCGGCAAACCGCCCAGCCAGGACGGAACAGGCACTCCGCCCCAGAGCTTGAGCCAGGGGCAGTTCAAGGTTTCGATCACAAGGCCACGGCGTGCGGCTTCGCGCAGTTTGAAGGAGATCTCGACGGGCCCCGCCGCGAACCCCGTCCGCGAGCGGCGCACCATCCCCTGGACGCCATCTATGCGCAGGGTTTCCAGCACCGTTCCCGTCACCCTTCCGAGCTGCATGTCGGCATCGAGGCTCTGGGCGGTCGTCATCGCCCCCCAGCGCACGACATACTCGTTTCCGGCAACCGAAGACAGCACACCCCATGCGCCAAGAATGGCGAACAGAACGACAAGGAAAAATCCAAGCATGAGACGGGAAAGGCGCATGTCCGCATGATGCCTGATCGCCGCCATCAATGCAAGAGCTTCACCGCTTCACCATCGGGCCTCCGGAAATATTCAAGGTTTCTTCCGGAAGCCGAATTCACCTTGCCTCCCCCGCCAGCCGCGGAGGTTAGGTGATCGGGAGGATTCGTCAGTAATCGAGCTGGGTCTTGATTGAAACAGGCTTCGATAGCTTCAGGAATTTCATGCCTTCTTCATATCTGGTACCGATTGCGACCACGACATCCAAAGGAGCACCAGAATCAAAGTTGACGAGGTCTTGGCGTCTGAAATAGCCTGCTTTGCCAAAGTTATTACCCCCAAGCCCCCCCAAATAGTTCCCCATTCGCAGGTCGGCCGACCCAACGATTTTTTTCGATTGGATCAACCACATGAATTTGGGATCAACCAATGTCGGAATCGGCTTTCTATCCTTCTCTCTGATGAATGCGGATACGATGAGCTTGGACGTGATGTCCTTCCCGGCGAGAACATAATAACAGGCATCTGCCTCGAGTCTCATTTCCGCTCCGCCATATTTCAGAAGGGTTGGCGCTGACAGCAGGTCTTTCAGAGCCATTTTCAAAACATCCTTCGAAGCCTCTGCACACAAAGCCGCCTGAGAAATCAACAGGGCAAATACGGTCACGGCTATGATCAAAGAGGAATTATGAATTCGCTTTTCCATTGTTCTTGGTTCCTCCAACGTCTGAATTATCGAGCTTTGCGGTTTTTTGGGTCGAGATCGCGCAACTGCGGGTTGTACCAGAATATCTGAAATTCGTATTCCGGGTCGATGAAGTTGAAAAATGTTCTGACGCCGGCCTCCTCGATGATCACGGCGGCCCGGACCTTGAAGGTGGTCTTCCGGCGTGCGTTCGTGCTGAGGTCATACTTTTTGCTGTCATCAGAGTGGTCGTATCCAGACTGGTCCCTGGAAAATCGCAAGGACGAAAAAAGCAACCCGCGTCATGGATGTACTCACGAATCTCTCTTTGTGATGACTTATAGGCTATCACATTCTATCAGGGAAACCAGTATTTTTCGATTGCACGCAGTGGGAACGAACGTTGGCTTGTCGAAGATGGCGAGGGCTGTTAGTGCTTCAATAAC
The DNA here is from genome assembly GCA_022704935.1 of Candidatus Rifleibacteriota bacterium. GTDB lineage: Bacteria > Muiribacteriota > Ozemobacteria > Ozemobacterales > Ozemobacteraceae > MWAR01. The sequence continues at coordinate 209 of JAKJFL010000055.1, read as the reverse complement.
GACGCGGGAGGGGCCGGATAGCCCCTCCCGCAGTATGTATCAGATTGTCAGGCCGGATTCAGGTGTAATACAGCCAGTCTCTTGTCGCCAGGTCGTATTCGAAAAGCTCGCTCGGCGCGAAATAGATCGGCGTCTCGAGATCGACGCTGGCCTGCGAGTCGGAGCCATGGACGAGATTGTGCTTGGTGTCGAGAGCCATGTCGCCGCGA
>JAKJFL010000054.1:0-11433 GCA_022704935.1 Candidatus Rifleibacteriota bacterium | reverse complement strand
GAAGGGCCGCTCGCCCCCGTGTTCGAGGCGCGGACGGTCGAAGGTCTCGCGAAGGCGCTCGACATCTATTTCGAGATTGTCGCGAAGGACAAGACCCTCGTGGAACAGGATGACAAGGGATTGCTGAACGAGGGAATCGCCTTTTACGAGCCGAAACTCCATGCGAATGCCAGCGACACCGAGGCCGTCTTCTATTACGGCATGATCCAGTTCTACAACGGAGCGGTCGAAGAGGCATTCAAGCTTCTCGAGCCCCTGCGCAACAGCGAGACGCCATACGGCGACCGCCTCCAGGTTGTCTGGAACGAAATCGACAAACGCAGACGCGAGGAGGAAGCCCGGCGCGAAGCCCTCAGACGCGAGGAAGAAGCACGCGAAGCCGCGCGTATCGCCGCCGCCGAGCAGGCCGCCGCCGCTTCCGCCGCGATTGCCGCCGCTGCCGGAAGCGCCCCATCAGGGTCCGTCGCCTCCGCCTCGAGCCCGGCCGATGCCCTGCATGCCGAAGGCTACGAGTTATACAAAAAGGGCCAGGTCGATGCCGCGATCGAAAAATTCAACACCGCCATCAGCCGCAACCCGAACGATCCGAATTATCACTACCACCTCGGCCTCGCCCTCACGGACAAGGGGCTGGGCGGCCAGTATGACGCCTTCGACAGGGCGATCGAGGCGTTCAACCGCGTTCTGCGCATGGCTCCGCCCGGCGAAAAACTCGCGAAAGACGCCGAAGCCATGGTCCGTGACATCACCGCCGCCAAAAACACCCTCAAACGCTGATTCCAGCGGAACTCACAACGCACCGCAGAGACAATTTCACCACGAAGATACAAAGACCTTTTCACCGCCGAGACACAGAGGCGCAGAGATTGAAAAAATGTACTAAGATATTTTCCTCGGCTTCTCAGCGTCTCCGCGGTGAATCGTTCGAATTTCAACATGTCAGACACGAAGATACGAAAAAGCAAACACTATATATCTGTAGGGGCGGTTCGCGAACCGCCCGAGCCACCGAACTAGGACATCAGGATATTCTCGTCGCCGCGGGGCAAAGACACAGCAATCCGGAGAACGATACACCGCAAAGACACCAAGACACGAAGGACGGAGTGAACGTGCAGAAATGATGGTTTGTGTCTTCGTTTCTTTGTGGTGATTTCAGGGGATTTCAACATGCCAGAAATTATTTTCGAACTCCGTGCCTCTGTGCCTCTGCGGTGCGTTGGGTATTCGCCCCCAAAAAGATCGGTTGCGGGCGGGGAATTGTGATATACTTGCCCCGTTTGCCACAAGGAGAGAGTCGAGATGGGCGTGACCACCACGAAACACAACCGCGGCCAGGAGCTTTCCCCCGACCTCGATGCCGGTGAAAATGGCGTCGCCGTCGAGGTGCCGGTGACTCGTCCCTTCGAAGGGTACACCTACCTTCGCAAGGAATGGATCGACCAGGAAGACGGCATCGAGAAGGTCACCTTCAATATGACGCTCGGCCCGGTCAATCTCCCGGCCGACTGGAGCCGCACCCAGACCTTCGTCATGATGCCGGAATGGGGCACGTCCCCCCTCCGTCGCACCTGGATCGTGAGGCTGCCGACGCATCTCGAGGGGCACGACCAGTATCTCTTCCACTATTTTTTCCAGACCTACCATACGAACGGCGAGGAGCGCGTCAGCAGCATGTTCGCCCAGCTGATCCAGCCCCGCGAAATCGAGTATGTCGATTACGGCGGCGAGCTGGTGAACGTTCGTCTCCACTGGAGCATCGGTGACTGGTCCTATGCGCAGGATACCGAGCTCGAAGCCGAGGGGATCGAGTGGGGCAGCGAGTTTTCCGTCAGCAGTGCCCCCTACCGCGCGAAAGACCGTCTGTATCAGAACGGTCGCATTCTCGTGATGCGCCGTCTGCCCGTTCCGCGAAGATTTTACGGCCTGATCTGGGCCCCGAAGGGCGCCGAGATCCGCTTTTGCTTCCAGCTCGTCCGGCATCGTCCCGAAGGCCAGGATCTGCTGTGGGACAACAATTTCGGCAAAAATTACTCTCTGACCATTTAATCGGCGAGGAGACCGTCACCCATGAGACACCCCGACATTCTTACCCGCGAAGGCGCCGTCCTTCTCATCACCGATGTGCAGAAGAAGTGCATCAAGCCCATCTACCGCAAGGAACCGATGATCAACAACATCAAGACCCTCGTTTCCTACGCCGGCATGATTGGTCTGCCCATCCTCCTCACCGAGCTGGCCCCCCAGACGTTCGGCGGCACGATCGAAGAGATCAAGAAGCTGATGCCGCGCCTCGAGCCGATCAAACGCAGCCGCTACAGCGCCTTCGGAAGTGAAGACCTGACCCTGCGTCTCGAGGCGATGAACACCAACACGCTCGTCGTGGTCGGCATGGAGACCCACGTGTCGGTCTGCCAGACCGTGCTCGATGCGCTGACCCGCGGTTTCCGCGTCCACGTCGTGCTCGATGCCTCCAGCTCGCGTCGCAAGGTCGACTGGAAGGTGTCGCTCGAGAAGATGCGCCGCGCCGGTGCCATCGTTACGACTATGGAACTGGTGATGCACGAGATGATCGAGCGCGTCGATGTGCCGCAGTTCGACAAGTTCCAGGAGCTGCTGAGCAACATCGGCCGCTGACGGCATCCGACGATGACGATGCCGATCGACGAAGCCGCCGTCATATTCCTGATCGGCGGGCTGGGGGCCGGGAAGACCGAGCTCGCGCTGAATCTTGCCATACGGCGGGCGCGCAGGCTTGGCCCCGGCCGTTCCTATCTGCTCGATCTCGACATCGTCAACCCCTTCTTCCGCGTCCGTCACCTCCGTGATGCCCTGACGCGGGAAGGCGTGAAGCTGATCGCGCCCGATGCGCAGGTGACGGCGAACGACATGCCGGCGATTCCCGGTCAGGCGTTCGGCGTGCTCCAGAGCTCCGACACTGCCGCCGTGTGCGATGTGGGCGGAGGGGAACTGGGGCTGCGTGTTCTCGGCCGGCTCGCCCAGCAGGCGGCGGCGAGAAAGGCGCGGACGTATTTCGTCATCAACCCGTACAGGCCTGGGTTCACGAACCTCGAAACGATGCGCCGGAGCTTCGACATCCTCACCGAACTTTCGGCGCTCCAGGTGACGCATATCGTCGCAAATCCTCATCTTATCAACGAAACGACCCCTGACCTCTTCGCCGCAGGTCTCGAGAAGGTCCGGAATTTCGCGTCGGGCATGAACCTGCCGATCGCGTTTTCCGTCGCGGCGCCGGCGCTCCTCAGGCTGTTGCCCCACAAAGCGGCGCAACCATCCGACGAAGCACCCACGAATCTGGTTGAGTATGACGGACAGCCGCTCCTCGTGCTGGACCGTTACTGGGAAACACCCTGGATCATAGGAAAGGAACAGGAGGTAGCAACATGCCCAAATGGGTAATCAATGAAGACCTGTGCAAGGGTTGCGGGATCTGCATCGCCCGCTGTCCGCAGAAGGTGCTCGGCGTCTCCGACAGCCTGTCTGCAAAGGGATACCATCCGACGAAAATGCTGAACGAAGAGAAGTGCACTTCGTGCGCGCTGTGCGGCCGAAGCTGTCCCGACGTGGCTATCGAAGTATACAAAGCCTGACGCATCCAGAAACGGAGAGAACAATGGCTGAAAAGATCCTTATGAAAGGCAACGAGGCGCTCGCCGAGGCCGCTGTCCTGGCCGGTTGCCGTCACTATTTCGGTTATCCCATCACCCCGCAGAGCGAACTGCCCGAGTATCTCGCGAAGCGCCTACCCGAGGTCGAAGGAGTGTTCCTGCAGGCCGAGAGCGAAATCGCGGCCATCAACATGGTCTACGGCGGCGCCAGCACCGGCGCCCGCGTCATGACCAGCAGCAGCAGCCCCGGCATCAGCCTGAAGCAGGAAGGCATTTCCTACATCGCGGCGGCCGAGCTTCCCTGCGTCATCGTCAACGTGATGCGCGGCGGCCCGGGCCTCGGCAACATCTCGCCGGCCCAGTCCGACTACTTCCAGGCCACCAAGGGCGGCGGCCATGGCGATTACCACCTGATCGTCCTGTCGCCCAACTCGGTCCAGGAAATGGCCGACATGACGGTGAAGGCGTTCGAGGCGGCCGACACGTTCAAGAACCCCGTCATGATCCTCAGCGACGGCGTTCTCGGCCAGATGATGGAGCCGGTCGTGCTTCCCGAGCCGACCGATTACGACATCAACAGCAAGAAGTGGGCGCTCGGATATCGCGGCGCCGACAAGAAAGAGCGCAATCTCGTCACGACGATCTTCATGAGCGTCGAGAACCTCGAGGAGCACAACTGGCATCTGTACCAGAAATACCAGTATATCCGCGACGAGTTCGAGAAAGGCTCCTGGAAAGACCTGTCGGTCGAAGAGCACGAGTGCGAAGACGCCGACATCATTCTCGTCGGCTACGGCATCATCAGCCGCATCCTCAAGACCGTCGTCGAGAAGTGCCGCAAACGGGGCATCAAGGCCGGCCTGCTGCGACCCAAGTCGCTGTGGCCCTTCCCGAGCGCCCGTGTGGCCGAGCTCGCGAAGAAGACGAAGCAGTTCCTCGTCGTCGAGATGTCGTGCGGCCAGATGGTCGAGGATGTGAAGCTGGCGGTCGAGGGAAAAGTGCCCGTCTACTTCTTCGGCCGAACCGGCGGAACCATCCCGTCAGACTTCGAGATCCTCACCGAAGTCGATAAGATCGTGCGCCCCGACTGACGGCGCCGCGCAAGAGAAGGAGCGAAGCATATGCAGAAAGTTTTCTCGCGGCCGCAGAGCCTGAGCGCGAACCCGACCCATTACTGTCCCGGCTGCGACCACGGCGTCGTCCATCGTCTCGTGGCCGAATCCGTCGATGAGCTCGACCTGGCCGAACGCACGATCGGCGTCGCACCGGTCGGATGCTCGGTGTTCGCCTACGAGTATTTCAACCTCGATTTCATCTCCGCCGCGCACGGCCGGGCCCCGGCCGTCGCGACCGGCATCAAGCGCTGCCGGCCCGATCAGATCGTGTTCACCTACCAGGGTGACGGCGATCTGGCCGCGATCGGCACCGCCGAGATCATCCACGCCGCCAACCGCGGCGAGAACATCTCGGTAGTGTTCATCAATAATGCCATCTATGGAATGACCGGCGGCCAGATGGCTCCGACCACCCTCGTCGGCATGAAGACCGCCACCTCGCCCTACGGGCGCGATGCGTCCCTCACCGGCAACCCGATCAAGATCTCCGAGATGCTTGCCGTGCTCGACGCGCCGGCCTATGTGACCCGCGTCGCGATCAACAATCCCGCCAACCTGATGAAGGCGAAGAAGGCGATCAAGAACGCTTTCCAGCTCCAGAAGGACGGCAAGGGCTTCTCGTTCGTCGAAGTGCTGTGCATCTGTCCCACCAACTGGGGCAAGCCGCCCGTCGAGGCGCACAAGTGGCTGGCCGACAACATGATCCCGGTCTTCCCGCTGGGCACCTTCAAGGACAAGCACAAAATCGAAGCCTGAGTTCCACGGCCGGCCGCGCATGCCTCACGGCATCGCATCCCGTCATCTAGAGACATGGGCGACCCGCAAGGGTCGCCCATTGTCTTCAAGAAAAGAGCTCGACGCACCACCGAGATACTCCGTATAAAAATTCGTCGGCTTCAGGAACGCATCCGCAGATGGAGGGCAGATGAACGCAGATAGGAACGAACACCGGGAAAAACCTGATTTTCTTCCTGCCCTGGATACTCCATCGAACAAAATAATCTGCTTTTCATCTGCGCAATCTGCGGATCGGTTCTCATGACGAAGCGAACATGCCAGACACCGAGGCACAGTGAGTGGGCCGAATTCCATACCGACCGCCTCTGTGTCTCCGTGCCTCCGTGGTGCGTTGAGTCTCATGGTATATAAAGGATAATATATGAACATCCAGCAGGGTAAGGAAGAAGTAATCATGGCCGGGTTCGGCGGCCAGGGCGTGCTGTTTCTGGGCAAGATCGTCGCCGAGGTCGGCATGGCGGCCGGCAAAAACGTGTCGTGGCTGCCCTCCTACGGCCCCGAGATGCGCGGCGGCACCGCCAACTGCTCGGTGGTGGTCTCGGATGCCCCGATCGCGTCGCCGATCGTGAACGAGCCGGACATGCTGATCGCCATGAACCGCCCCTCCGTCACGAAGTTCCTGTCGAAGATCAAGAAGGGCGGCGTCATGATCTACAACTCGAGCCTGATTCCAGCCGAGACCTATCGCGACGACGTGAAGGTCATTCCCGTGCCGGCCAGCAAGATCGCCGGCGATCTCGGCAGCGAGCGGGTCGCCAACGTCGTCATGGCCGGCGCCTTCCTGCGCGCCTGCCCCGTCATGACTCTCGAGAAGGCCCTCGAGCAGATCGAGCATCTGACCCCCGCAAAGAAAAAAGACCTGCTCGAACTCAACAAAACCGCCTTCACGAAAGGATACGAATACCCGGCTCTGTAAAGTCCGACGAACTATTCTTGCATACATGGGGTCGCCGGCAGAAACCCCTGTGCGAATGCATGAGTTTCTGCGCAAGCAATGCAAGATCGGGCCTGAATCACAAAGAACACAATGCCCACAGAGGTTTCACAGAGATTTTTTCTCCGTGGAACCTCTGTGTCTTTCGTGAGTTCTGCGATTCAGCGATTGTGAATGCTGATGCGCTCACCCGGACGAGCACATGGTGCCCGTTGCGCACTGCGCTGCGGATAGTTATACTTGAGCAGACACAGAGAGAATCTGCCGGTTTCGGAGGAGGGACAGGGGTTGAAGAACTGAGACGGAAGCGCTGAAATCGATTGGCAGCGGGCTTTTTCCAGGCTCGTTGGCGCGTTCCGTCGTGGGTGAGAAGCTCGAAGTGAAGCCCCTCCTTCGTTCTTGCCCCTTCACATCAGCTGGAATTCCATGGAAGTTTCCCTGATGTCCTGACAGCGATATGGACCGCTCGGCCTGCCAGGTATATGAGGGTTCAATGATCAGATTCGTTGATGTGTGTTTCACGCATTCGGAGGCGTTTGAGCCGCTGTTCGAGAATGTCAGTCTGCAGTTCGACGTGGGCTGGACGGGCCTCGTGGGCGCGAACGGTTCGGGGAAGACGACGCTGCTGAGGCTTGCGGCGGGCGAACTGGAGCCCAGCTCGGGCCACGTCCTGCGAAAGGGCATAGTGGCGTTCTGCCGTCAGCGGACGGACTTTCGCCCCGACGGGTGGAAGGCGTTCTGCGATGCTGCCGACGCCGATGCGGCCCGGCTCAAGGGCGTGCTCGGTATCAGACCCGACTGGTGGGAGCGCTGGGAGACGCTGAGCCACGGGGAACGGAAGCGGGCGCAGATTGCCGTCGCGTTGTGGGAGGACCCCGCCCTGATGTTCGTCGACGAACCGACGAATCACCTGGACGGGGAGAGCGGGGCGATGGTCCGTGAAGCGCTCGCTTCCTTCAGGGGCGTCGGCATTCTCGTCAGTCACGACCGCCGGCTTCTCGATGATATATGTAAAAATATTGTATTCATCGAGCCTCCGGGGGTGCTCGAGATTTCCGGCAACTATTCCGAGGCGTCCGGCCAGAAGGCGCTTGGTGAAGAACATCAGCGCAGGCAGCGTGGCGCGGCGAAGGACGAACTGGCAAAACTCCAGCGGGAGGCTTCCCGGAGACAGGCCGAGGCGGCCAGGTCGGCTCATCGCCTGTCGAAGCGCCATCTGCATCGCAACGACTCGGACGGCCGTGGGAAGCTCGATCTGGCCCGTCTGACCGGAAAGGATGCGATAGCCGGCAATTTTGCCCGGCAGATCCGCAACAGGGTCGAACGGGCCGAAGAGAAACTCGACTCGATCGGCTTCAAAAAAGAATACGATCTTGCCTATCACATCGAAGGCGAACGATCGAGCCGGGATGTCCTGCTGCGCCTCGAACAAGGCGTTCTTCCGCTCGGATCTTCGGAAACCCTTGCATTCCCCGACCTTGTCGTCATGCCGGCCGACAGAATCGGCCTCAGCGGGCCGAACGGCACTGGCAAGAGCAGCTTCGTCAGGCATCTTCTAGGCCGGCTGAATCTGCCGCCGGACCGGGTGGTGTATCTCCCCCAGGAAATTCCGATCGACGATGGTGAGCGGTTGATCCGCGAGGTGCGTCGCCTGAGTCCCGACGAACTCGGCCGAGTCCTGGCTTTCGTGAGCTGTCTCGGAACGAGGCCCGAACGGCTCCTGCGCGGCGATATGCCCAGCCCCGGTGAAATCCGGAAGATACTGCTTGCACTCGGCATCGCCAGACGTCCTCACCTGATCGTCATGGACGAGCCGACCAACCACCTCGACCTTCCCGCGATCGAACTGCTGGAAAAGGCATTGCAGGGTTTTCCCGGTGCGCTGATCCTTGTGAGCCACGATGCGCGGTTCCTCGATGGTGTGACAAATATCCGATGGCTGTTTTCCCGGGAAAAATCCGGTTTGGCCCGTATGGATAAATTGTGATTGCTATATAACAAGGAAGGCTCGAGTCATGCGCGGATCACTGTGATAGAATCACGCGATCGTGTTTGTATCGGTGACTGCGGTGAAAGGGGATCAAACGAATGTTCGATCAGGGACGCGCTGTATGGCGTTGAGAGTGATGATGCTCGTCGTGCTGGTGGGTTTCGTTCTGTTCCAGGGGCCGGCTTCGGCAAAGGATATCCAGGAAGATGAATTGAAGAAGCAGGCCGAGGAACTCGGCTATGGGGGCCAGTTGGAAAAAGCGAACGAGCTTCTCGGGAAGGAAATGACGAAAAGGTCGGCTTCGATGTCGGGAGAAGCCGATGACGGCTGGGACACGACGTCGATGATGCTCGGCATGATCTGGGGTTCCGTCGGAGTTGGATACTTCATGTACGGCAAGAAGATGGCGAAAGCGGCATTCCTTCTTTGTGGCATAGGCCTGTGCGTATTTCCGTTGTTCATCTCGGGAAATCTTCTGACCCTTCTGATAGGCATCGGATTGTGCGTCATACCCTTCAAAATCGATTTTTAACAATCGATTCTGCATCGAGAATGCGGGACTTGTGGAATTTTGGGCGATTGTGATGTAAAATCAGGCAACTGACCATATCTCCGAGGAGGCTCATGCATGTCTGCAGAGGTTGAACGGATCATCCTGGCCGGGTTTGGCGGCCAGGGCATTCTGTTTCTGGGGAAAGTTCTCGCCGAGGTCGGCATGCGCAACGGCAAACACGTTTCGTGGCTGCCCTCATACGGCCCTGAAATGCGCGGCGGAACTGCGAACTGCACGGTGATCCTCTCGGAACACTCGATCGCTTCTCCGCTCGTCACGGTGCCCGACACGGTCATCGCGATGAATCGCCCGTCGGTGTCGAAGTTCAACCTGCGCATCAAGGCCGGCGGCATGCTGATGTACAACTCGTCGCTGATCGAACGGCAGGAGTTCCGCGACGACATTCGCCTGGTCGAAGTGCCGGCCAGCGAGATCGCCGAAGAGCTTGGCAGCCCACGCGTTGCCAACCTCGTCATGGCGGGCGCCTACGCGAAGTTCAGCAAGCTCATTTCCTACGAGGCGATGGCCGAGAACCTGCCCAAGATCACGCCGAAGGCCAAAAAAGAGCTGATCGACACGAATCTCAAGGCCCTCGAACGCGGCTACCAGTTCGTGACCGAGAAGAAATACATGTTCGGCCGGTACGTCTACTCGGTCTTCAGGGGAATCGGCAGCAACGCTTGACGTTCACGCGCGGTTCCGCTCTGGAACAACCGGCTGACCGGTTTCCGGGCGGAACCGTCTTATTTTCACGGAGGCTGTGCACGCGTCTCCTGACACACAAAAGGCGAAGGACACCATGACGGAAACCACGAAAAAAAACACCAGGAAGACGGGCACGGCCAAAACGGCCGGGGCGAAGAAGACGACGGCTTCCAAAAGGCTCGCTGCTCCGAAGGCATCTGCTGCGAAGACCGCGAAGACAGGTGCCGTGAAGCGCACCAGAAGCGCGGCCGCGGCGAAAGATGCCGTTGCCGTCAAGACTCCGCGGCGCAAGGTCGCTCCGAAGACGAGAAGCGAAGAGCGGATCACCGCTCCCCGCAAGGTCTCGAAACACCAGCTTCCCGAACTGCTTCAGAACGTGCTGAAGGCGCTGTCGGACAAGAAGGTGATCGACCTGGCCGTGCTCGACGTCGAAGGGCTGGTTTCGTATGCCGACTACTTCGTTCTCGGAACCGGCACCAGCACGCCCCACGTGCAGACCATGGCCGACGCTGTCGCCAGACTGCTCAAGGTGCCCGGCGTGAAGGGGGCCCGCGTCGAGGGCGATTCGCAGGCCTCGTGGGTCCTGATCGACGGTGGGGACTTCGTCGTCCACCTGTTCCAGCCCGACGCGCGCCGCTTCTACGCCCTCGATGACCTGTGGGGCGATGCGGCGAGAATCCCCGTCGAGTCATGAGCGACCAGGTGCTCGTTCCCCACGCGCGGGTTCTCGAACCCGCGGCTGAGGGGGTTCTGAGTGACGAAAACCGGCATTATCTCGAACGCGTTCTCAGGCTGCGTCCTGATGGAGCGTTCACCGTCACCGATGGCGCCGGCCGCGAGGCTGTCGCGATTCTTGGGGAAAAGGGTGCCTACCGGCTTCAGGAATGGAGCGAGCCCGGTCGCGAGCCTGCGTTCGAGACGACGATCTACTGCGCCGTTTCCAAGGGCGACCGGTTCGAATGGCTGATCGAGAAAGCCGTGGAGATGGGCGTCCGGCGTATCGTGCCGCTGCTGAGTTCGCGCGTGATCGCGCCGGTTCCCGGCCCCTCGAAGATCGATCGGTGGCGCAAGATTGCTATCACCGCCATGCTTCAATGCGGCGGCTGTGTGATACCGGAAGTCGCAGAGCCCCTGCCGTTCAAGCAGCTGCCGAAACCGGATGAGCACGTTCTGCCGGTGCTGCTTCACGAGATCCCGATGGCCGTCTCGCTTCACGAGCTGCCCCGCGCCGAACGGCCGGCACTCTGGCTCGCCTCCGGCCCCGAGGGCGGGTTCGATCCAGGCGAGGTGAAGGCATTTCTCGAGGCCGGCTGGCGGGCCGTCTGGCTCGGAAAGCGCCTGTTCAAGACCGACACCGCCCCCGTCGTCGCCCTCGCCCGCCTGCTGAGCCTTTGAGCACCCAAGACCTGATTCGTTCATCGCAAAGGCACGAAGACAAAGATGATGCCGGGGAAATCCTGCATTGGTCCCTGTGCCATTTTCGGTGGGGTGATCCGCAAATTCCAGTAGGGACGGATTTGAAACCCGCCCCTACAGGCAAATGACACATTCGAATAGAAAATCGTGAACTATACTTTTTTGCTGAAGTCGCTGGGATGCAAGGTCAGCCAGTATGACGGGGCCCGTATCGCGGAATACCTGACCGGCTGCGGTTTACGGCAGGCGGGCGATGATGAGGCACCCGATCTCTATATCCTGAACGGCTGTGC
>JAKJFL010000634.1:0-2432 GCA_022704935.1 Candidatus Rifleibacteriota bacterium | reverse complement strand
CGAGGTATTTTTCGATGGCGAACTCGAGCCAGGCGGCGAGGTCGTGGTCGTCGAGCTTCGTGATCAGGTCGATGCGCTTGCCGTCGGTCAGGATGGCGTGCAGGGAGTAGGAGGTCGAGCTGCCGTTTTTGCTCCGGGTCGTTTCGCTGCGGCAGTAGAGCTGGTCGAGCTGTTCGACCTGCACCAGCTTGTTGCCGAAGCCCCAGGAAAAGGGTGCGTGTCGGATGCCCAGGGCGCCGCGGCTGATCGAAATGGTTGTCGTGTTGAAGAGGCCGCAGAGCACGGCGTAGGTGATGGCGACACCGACGGCCAGGTGCGCGATCGGGAAGACCAGCATGATGATCTTGCCCGGTCCCGGCACGAACAGGGCGGCCCCATACCAGAACAGCAGAAACGAGTCCCAGGCGATGGCGAAAAACATCAGGAACAGGATCGCCGGCTTGAACCACTTGTAGCGGATATGCAGCGTGTCGCCAACGAGCGCCGTCTGGAGGCCCGGGGGCATCGGCGGCGGTTCGAGGGAGGTGGTTGCGAACCCGGACGAGCCGGAATTCGCCGTTTTCGCGCCAAGTTCGTCACCGAAAGCGAACACCTCGTTGCATGATTTGCATTTGGCGACGAGCCTGACAATGTTCACATCACCCGACGGAATCGGAGAACCGCAATACGGGCAGTTCATCGATATATCCTCCCTTTACGATTCATCACCGATATACAAAATGCTTCACCACTGAGACACAGAGGCATAGAGTTCCAAAGAAATTTTTCCATTCTCTGCGTCTCTGTGACTCTGTGGTTCGTTGTCTTTTCAGCATGAAACAGTAATTCATTCAGCGGAGGCCTTTTTCGAGGGTGGCGGCCAGGTCGGCGGCGCGTATGTCGCCTACGATACGGAGATCTTCGCGTTCGGTGCCGTCGGGACGCAGCAGGAGCAGCGTCGGCAGGCCTATGACCGAGTATTGTTTCAGAAGTTCGGCCGCCGCCCCTTCGTTCTTCGTCGCGTCGATGCGGACGAGGACATATTCCGCCAGCAGGGGTGCCACGCTGCGATGGGGAAATACGTTTTCCTCGAGTTCGCGGCAGATCGAGCACCAGTCGGCCCGGAAATCCACGAATAGCGGGCGGTTGCTCTTCCGGGCGTCTGCAAGCGCATCGGGAAAATTCGAATACCAGCGCGGGAAGAGGCCCTCGGGTGTCATCGCCATGCCTGCCGCCAGCGCGCGATCGGTGCCGGGAACCGGGAAACAGAGGCCGCCCCAGCGTGCCGCGGAACTTACGGCGAATGTGCAGGCCACGACCAGACCGACGACGGCGATGCTCTTGCGGACACGCTCACCGAGAGGAGCCTCGGGTGTGGGTGGCGAGAAAAGTCCCATGAAGCCGGCAAATGCCGCCATCAGCAGGGAAACACCGAGATCGCCCAGTGGGGCGCCGACGAGCGGGCGGATGAAATACAGCGCGGCGCCGAGCAGAAGAAACCCGTAGAACTCCTTGACCCGGTTCATCCATTCTCCCGAGCGTGGAAGCGAGTTGACCACGCCCGAGAAGGTGCCAAGGAAGATGAGAAGCAGCCCCATGCCCCAGGCGAACGCCAGCAGCAGCATGAAGCCGAAAAGGGCGCTTCCCGTCGAGGCGATGAAGGCGAGAATGCCGGCGAGCGGCGCGGCGACGCAGGGCGATGCCATGAGCCCAGAGACCATGCCGGTCACGAACACCCCGGCCATACCGCCACTTCTGAAGCCCGCGAACCGTTGCCGAACGGCGTCGGGCACCTGGAGCATGAAGAGATCGAACATCGAGAGGGCGAGCAGAGCGAAGATGACCGCCATCGCCCCCTGGAACCAGGCTCCTTGAATGAAGCCGCGAAGATGAGCGCCGAAACTCGCCACGGCAAGCCCCAGCAACGCGTAGGTCAACGAAAGACCGGCTACATATAGTATGGACAATATAAAACCGCGGCCGATGGTGCGGTTTTCATCCCTGCTGCCGATAATCGAGAGGGTGATCGGAATCATCGGATACACGCACGGCGTCAGGCTGACGAGCAGACCGCCGAAAAAAGCCATCAGCATGGCGAACGCCAGTCCGCGCTCGCGAATCGTTCGGCCGAAATCCATCGAGCCCCCGGGGGTTGAAACACTGCCGAGTGCTCGAGTCGCTGTAGTGCCGGCGGGCGGCGTGTTCGCGCCCGGAATGCCGACTGCCATGGGAGCTTTCGATGCTGCAACAGCACCGAGTCCGTCCGGAACCGGCCAGGCGAAGGCCCACGTATCGGGCATGAAGCAGGTCAGCGTCGAACAGCCCTGGAAGCCAAGTTCGATGGCCGCTTCCGAAGACGCCGTGATGCGGCCGAGTCGAACGCCGAACGGCCAGGAACCGGTATCGAAAATTTCGATCTCGCCCGGCCCGAACGGGTCTTTCTTCCGATGTCC
>JAKJFL010000633.1:0-2432 GCA_022704935.1 Candidatus Rifleibacteriota bacterium | reverse complement strand
GGGCAGGGGCGTTTGCCGCAGTCACAGGTGAAGTGAGGGGCGGGCCATGAGGTGACGGGATCGACATACCGCCAGCCGCCCTCGAGCCCGGCAAGATACTCGATCGAATCGGGCTTGTCGTGGGGAGGTTCGTCGAGAGCGGAACCGCCACTCCAGGTGACGACGGTGTTGTAATGCCATTTCGAGCCCGAGTGATCGTGACCTTCATTGTCACAGCCGCCGGGGCAGGGGCCTCGGGCGAGAAATGCGTATTTCCGGTAGAACCGTTCGACATCGTCCGCGCCGCTTGGGCCTCCCAGGATGACCTTGGGCACATTCAGCATCGTCTGGAGGGTTCCGAGCTTGCCATGGTCGAAATGGTGCGCAAGGATGTTCATCAACTCCGACCAGGCGACGAACAACGAAGTCGGTGCCGGAGTGACGATGTGGATGTTTTTGATCGGACCGACGTCCTCGTATGTATTGATGGGTGAGTCGCCGATATCGGAGGTTATCGAGATGAAGCCGGGTGCTACGAGCTGATCTTCGATCTGGGCCCATGCGGAATGCCCCGCCAGGACGACGAAGAGGAATACCAGGAAAAGAGGGACGCTGAGCCGGTTTGACCGTGTCATTTCGAACCTCCGTGCGACGGTGTCGTGTCTTTCGATTGGCAGAAGAGTTCCAGAGCGGCCTGTCGGGACAAATCCTCGATGGTGTTTTCGAAGGCTCCGGCAGTCGAACCGGCCTGCTCGGCGATTTCCAGTTCGAGACGGGAAAGGAACGTCGGGATGAAGGCGGTTTCGAGTCCGCGGAAGGCCGCGAGCAGGCTCTGCTCGAGATCGTGGACGGCGATGGGCTGGCCGAGGCGGGACCGGAGAACTCCCAGGAAAAAATATGCGCGGGGAGCGAGCGCTGGCGACTCCAGGGCTTTTTGGAGCGGTTCCTGCGCGGCTGAGGCGTCTCCTTGGCGAAGCAGCAGCAGGCCGACAATGTAGGAGAGCCATGGATGCCTGACGTGCATCGCAAGCGATTTCCAGGCTTCAGTTTGGGTGTCCGGTATGCCTGAGAGAGTCGCCAGCAGGGAAAGGCGGGCGAGCGTGAAGAAGCGGCCGGGTGGGTGGCGTTCCGACAGCCGGTCGAACTGGAGCCACGTCCAGAAAATGGCTGTGGGAAGGAGGATGAGACCGAGGACCAGGAGGCTGCCCGAAAAGGGGTAGGCTTTCCAGACAAGGATGAGGCGGCTATGCAGAGGTTTCACCGGAGTGCCGTCGGATGAAACGTCTGCCACGGCCGCCGCCTTCAGAGGCATCTCGGCCGCCGCGTAGGCGTCCGACAGGGACGTGAGAAGGTCGGGGGAGCGGGTGGATGTTGCCAGGAGTTGCTCGAGATCGCGAATTGCCTCGAACGGCCGGTTGGCCATCAGGAGAGCCTTCCCGCGTTTCAGGAGAAGGTCGGAGCGGCCGGGAAACTCCTGCAGCAGCTTGTCGAGGGCCGTCACGGCTGAGAAATAATCGCCCATTCCGAACTTGCCGTCGAGAGAGGCCAGGAGGTCGTTGATCTGCCGGAATTTGGCGATTCTCGCTTTGAGTTCGAGGGCTCGGCCGTGTGTGGGTTCGCGTTTGAGCAGATCCGTCAGGAGCGTGTCGGCGGTGTCGAGATCTCCCCGGCCGAAGGCCGCTTGGGCGCGCAACAGGAGCGAAACTAGCGAATAGGTCACGACGTCATACGCCCGTCCGGTCGAAGGGGCGACGCTCACACCGGTTTCCTGGTATTTCTCGACCGTGTCTTTCACCTTCTGGAGCTCTTCGATGGCCTTCCGGGCAGCCGCGTTCGTCGGATCGACGACCAGGACTTCGCGATACTGTTTCTCGGCGTCGGGGAGATTGCCGGCGCTCTGATAAAACCGGGCCGAGCGGAGCGCTGCATCGATGCGCTGCGCCCTGGCTTCCTCGATCAGCCGGAAAAGGCGGATGACGTCGGGATCGTCGGGGCCACGGCTCTTGCCTGTTCCAGGTGGGTGCCCGCCGCTTTCAGGTTCCCGCTGCGGAAGTAGAATTCGGCCTTTTCGAGCCACTGCCTGATGGCCTGCGGAGCGGCAAACAGAGTGGCGTGAATGGAAACAATAACGATAATGACGTAGAATGCAGTATATAATCTATGATATTCGCAGCGGGGACGGAACATTCCCATCGACTCGTTCCTCTGTTTCAGCTCTCCTGTACATGATACTCCATGTCCGTAGATTTTCCCAACATTCCCGGGAAGAGGGAGAACCTTTGACATTTCCCTGGCCCTTTGCTAGATTGCATCAATAACCGGCGGGCATGTGTCCATGCCGTGCCGGGGCCTGTTTTCCGTTGACCGGATCCCAATTCGGGGCCATGCGCCCCACAATGACGAGGAGGCTTTACACGATGCCGCTGGTCACCACGAAGGAACTGTTCGCACGG
>JAKJFL010000632.1:0-2436 GCA_022704935.1 Candidatus Rifleibacteriota bacterium | reverse complement strand
CGAGTATGCGATGTCTCTCACCACGGCCCCCGCCCCGGGGAAACAGATCACCGTGTCCGGCCCGGCTTTCACGATCTCGCCCTCGGCGCCGATCGACAGCGAAATCGTCATCACCGTCACGGTGTCGGGCGAAAAGAGCCCGCCCTCGACGTTCAGGTCGACATTCTATGTGAAGGCGGCGTTCCAGACCGGCAGTCATGTGCTTCTCGCCTTCACCGATGCGTTTTCACCCGCGACGCCAGTTCTGCAGGCAATGTTCCGGGACGGCAACATCACCTTCGACCCGTGGGACCGCATGCTCGACGGTGCCCTCAAGCCCGATGTCCTGAAGCGGTATGCCGACGGCTGGGTGTTCGTCTCGGTCCAGGATTCCTCCGACCAGCAGCAGTTGTCCCCTGAGGAAATCGAGGCGCTTGCCGGGTATCTGAAGCTCGGCGGCCGGCTCGTGCTCAGCGGCCAGGATCTCGCTTTCTCGCTCCGCGACACGCCGTTCCTGAAAGACTTCTGCAAGATCGGCTTCGTCCAGGACGACACGAACGTCCACGTGATCTCCGGCACTGCGGGAAGCTTCAAGGGCCAGACCTACCAGATCTTCGGCGGCGACGGCGCGAACAACCAGAAGTGGCCTGACGAGATCGACCCGCAGACCGGTGCCCAGACCGTCATGAAGTTCGACAGCGCCGCCCGCGACCGCGCCAACGACCGCGACATGAACGGTCCGGACCTCAAGCCCAGCTCCCCCACCCGTGGGATCAAGTCGTCGGGCGCGGCGGCCGTTCAGGTGAACGACGGGTATCGGCTGATGTTCTTCTCGTTCGGCATCGAGGCGATCAACGACCAGAGCCAGCGAAACGCCGTTCTGAAGGCGATCGCGACATACATGACCCCCTCGCTCGACACGCAGGTCCGCGACCTCGCCGGTGCGGCGTCACGGCGGCCCGCTCAGCGAAGCAGATCGAGTTCCCGCCAGTATCTCGACGACGTCGATCTGCTCGCGAATCTCGAGAAATCGATCACACGGCGCGCCGCCAAAGAGATGGAGCGCCATCCCGAAACGGCCGCGTCCCTGGTGCAGACGATCGACAGCCTTTCCCCGTCACAGCGCGAAAGCGTCTCGGATCTCGAAAAACAATTGCGTTCCCTCTTGGAATTCCAGCGGCAACATGGTACCCTCATGAGCCGGTAAACGATCGCGTTTTCACCGCACAGGAAGAAACCCCCGGGTTTCTTCCTGTGGTTTGTACGTACATTCCGCCCGAAGGCAACAGGAGCAGACACGATGAATCTCCACTCATGCCTGACCCGCATGATGTCGATGAGTTTCCTGTCACGGGCGAATTCCGTCTTCGCCATTTTTCACCTCCAGGAGTCGGCATGACATGAAACGTTCCCGATGGTTCGTCCCGCTCACCCCGGAACCACCCTCCCCCCGCCTCTCCGACCGGGACGGCTTCGCCACGACGGCGGACAACCGCAGGCGGCGCATGCTCAGACTCTACATGACGGCGATCCTCCTCGTCAGCATGATGCTCACGATGTATATCTGGCAGCAGACGAAAATGGTCGAGATCAGGCTCCGGCTCCAGACGTCGGAACGGCGCATCGACAGTCTCGAAACGAACAATGCCGTCGTGCGGGCCGAGATCTCGAAACTCCAGTCGATCTCCCGGATCGAAATGGTCGCACGGAACGAACTGGGCATGATTCCGCCACGCCAAATCTGCTATCTTCCGATTCCCCAGGAGACGACGCCGTAAGGCCACGCCATGGAAAGATCCGGCCACATCCCCGTTTTGCTCGACCAGGTAATCGATCTCGCCTTTCCCGAAGGCGGTCAGACGTTCGCCGACGTAACGTTCGGACTGGGCGGCCACACGAAAGCGATTCTCGCGCGGTATCCATCGATCCGGCGCGTTATTGCTATAGACCGTGATATGGATATCCTGCGTCGTTCCGAAAAAACGGTTCCGGACGCGCGCATCACGCGGGTCCACGGCCGATCAACCGAGGTGTGCGACGTTCTTGCCGAGCTCGGCATCGCTTCCGTCGACGGGATCCTGGCCGACCTCGGCGTTTCCTCTCCACAGCTTGACGAGAGCGAACGGGGGTTTTCCTTCACCCGCGACGGCCCGCTCGACATGCGTATGGATCGCTCGTCGGGCGGAGCGACGGCCGCCGACCTGGTTAACACGGCACCGGAATTCGAACTTTCACGCATTTTTCACGAATATGGCGAGGAGCGCCATTCGCGAAGAATCGCTTCTGCTATAGTAAAGCGCAGGGTCTCGTCCCCGTTCAAGTCGACGGCGGATCTGGCGAAATTCATCGAGGGCGTCGCTCCCGCCAGGGGCTTCGGCGCGATCCATCCCGCGACGCGAGTGTTCCAGGCGCTCCGCATCGCCGTGAACGACGAACTGGCCGAGCTCGAGCGTTTCC
>JAKJFL010000631.1:0-2438 GCA_022704935.1 Candidatus Rifleibacteriota bacterium | reverse complement strand
AGTTGATCAGGGCGATCCAGGCCGCCGAACTGCGCACTTCCGGCGAGATCCGTATCCACATCGAAAGCACCTGCGATGACCCCGTCGAACGGGCGAGGCAGGTGTTCGCCGAACTCGGCATGGATCACACGGAGGAACGGAACGGCGTTCTCTTCTATCTCGCGACCGAAAGCAGACTCTTTGCCGTTCTCGGCGATGTCGGCCTCGACGAGCGAGTCGACGCCGGCTTCTGGCAAGGAATCCGCGACGCTGCCCTCGACAGCTTCCGCAAGGGAGAGTTTCTCGCGGGGCTGATCGACGGCGTCCGCACCGCCGGTGAGTCTCTCGCGCAGCACTTCCCGCGCAGATCCGACGATGCGAACGAACTGCCGGACGAAATCAGCTTCGGGAAATAATACGCCGGGAGCTCAGTATTCGATGCCGGCTCGCGCTTTGATCCCGGTATCGAAGTAGTGCTTCACCTTCGTGACGCGAGAGATCAGGTCGACCCCGGCTAGCATCTCCTCGTTCGCGCACCGCCCCGTGAGTACCAGTTCCAGCCCGTCCCCGACGGTTTTGCCCAGGGAAATCAGTGAGCCAAGCGCATCGGGCACGATCAAGCCGAAGCTCGCCGCCGTGACGATCTCGTCGAGCACAAGGAGGTCGTAGTCCCTCGATGCGATCGCCGCACGGGCAAGCTCGAAACCCCGGCCCGCTTCGATCTTGTCTTCCTCGGTGGTCCCGAAGCGGAACCGGCCGTCCGGCTGCATCCGTTCGAGCCCGGTCACCCAGTGCCGCACGCCGAGCCGCTCCAGCACGTTCACTTCGTGATGGGAATAAGTCTTGTTCCCCTTGTCGAAATAGATGATGCCGACCCGCATGCCCGCGCCAAGCGCCCGTATCAGCAGCCCGAGAGCGGCTGTCGATTTTCCCTTACCATCGCCGATGTATGCTTGAATCATCTCCGGTCTCCGGTCAAATCACTAATTTTATATAAAATATACAATATAATTCATCGAAACGATTCAGAAATCCAGGTTGAAGGCGTCGCCAAAGGGATCCGCCTCGGCAGTCGCCGTGACCGCGGGCGTCTGCCCGGCAGAAGACGCCTCGGTCTTTCCATCCGCCGCTCCGGCCGGTGGCGTGACAGGCCGAGCCGGGATCGCCGCAACGGGCTTCTCCGCAGGTTGTTTCTCCACGGGCTTCGGGGCTCGCACGGCCGGGATCGAACCGCCTCCGGAGCCGGAAATGGCTGGGACGGTCTTTGCAGCCCCTCCTTCGGAAGACACCTTCGTGATCACAGGTCCCACGGCCTGGCCGCCGGCCCCCATATCGTGAATTACGGCGAGAGGCATTCGTTCGGCCTCTCCGACAGCCATGTCTCCCCTGCGAACGACCTGGATATCGCCGCGCAACTTCGGCAGCAGCGCCATCAGCCAGGGGTTCCGCCAGCTGCCGGCCCCGGCGGTATCCGAGCGCCTGATATCCAGCTCCAGGATGTATCCCTGTCCGTTCCGCACCACGCGAACGGCTTTCATGACATGATATCCACTCAGCGAGGGCCCGGGCACCCAGAGAAACAGCATCCGCTTCTCGAAATCCACGTTGGGCATCGGCTCGTCCGGAGCGTGCTTTTTCCAGAAAAGCTGTAGTTCGGAAAGACTTCTGACGAGAAAATAGCTCGGCCGCTCCCGGTATCCCGACTCGGTGCCGGTCCACTGGCCGAGGATATCGATCTCGCTCCCCGCCGTTTCGGCATCGGCTGCCTCCGCTGCCGCGTATCGGGGATGAAACGGAACCCAGCCGGCGGGCGCCAGAAGAAGCCCCGATACCAGAGCGACCTTTATATATGTTCCAGAATACGTTCCGGCCGTCACCTTACTTCGCTCCGCCGTCGATCACGAGCCCCTGCTGCGTGGGAACAATCCCGAATCCGTTGAAAACTAGGACATACTCGAGGATCTCGTACCACGGCCTGTCCTTCATCGAGCAGTAAAGGGCCGCCTTGCGCTGTCCCCGCCACGACATCGGAACCTTCGTCGTGCGACCGATGAACTCGATGGCCCGCGAAATGTCCTTCCCGTCGCTGATGAGCGTTCCCTTCGCGGCAAGTGCCGGGAACCACTTTGCCAGTGCACGGCTGTCGTAATTCTGCGTGCTCCGGAGAAACTGCTGCCAGCCGGCCCCGAGGATCCTGACCGGCGCGACAAAGATCACTCCGTCCTCCCCCCGGAATCGATGATGAGGCGTGACGACATGCTCGAGCATCGAGTTCATGTCCCGGGCACGACTCTGGGGAAAGGCATCCGCAGAGGTCGTGCCGTGGCAGATGTAATCCTTTCCGTAGGCGAGTGCGATCATCCGGACTGCCTTCCACAGGGGAAGCGCGCCGCTCCAGATGACATCCGACCGGTCCTTTTTGGGCCGGAGCGGCAGATTCGGAGAAACAGCGAAATACT
>JAKJFL010000630.1:0-2439 GCA_022704935.1 Candidatus Rifleibacteriota bacterium | reverse complement strand
GAGGGCGAACTGGTCTGCATCTTCCCCGAGGGCGAAGTGACGCGCACCGGCATGATGCTCCCCTTCCGGCGCGGCCTCGAGCGCATCATCAAGGGCCGCACGGCGCCCATCATCCCGATCCACCTCGACCGCGTCTGGGGAAGCGTTTACAGCCGCTCGGGCGGGCGGTTCCTCACCAAGATCCCCGAACGTTACCCCCACCCCATCACCGTAGCCTTCGGCACGCCGCTTCCCGCCGAGACCCGTGTCGCCCAGGTCCGTCAGATAGTCATGGAAATGGGCACCGCGGCCTGGGAACACCGCCGCGGAGACGCCCGTCCCCTCCATCACTACGCGATCCGCACCCTCCGGACACGCCCCTGGAGGTTCGCCGCCGGCGACATCAACACCTGGCACACCTCCCGCATCGAGGCCCTTGCCTCGATCATCGCCCTGTCGCGCGCCCTGCGCCCGCACTGGGAAGGCCAGAAGAACGTCGGTCTGCTCCTGCCGACCACACCGGCAGGCGCCTGGACGAACGTCGCCGCGGCGCTGGGCGGCCGTGTGAGCGTCAACCTGAACTGGACTGCCGGCCCGGCCGGAATGGCCTCCACGGCCCGCCAGGCAGGCCTCAAAACGGTCCTGACGAGCCGCGCCTTCCTCGAAAAAGCCGCGATCGACCTCCCCGATACGGTTCAGCCGCTGTATCTCGAGGATATCGCCGCGGACATCACTCGGATCGACCGGCTGTCCGCGCTCGCGCTCGCCCTGACCGCCCCGATACGGCTTCTCGAACGCATCGCCGGCGCCGAACGCACGCCCGACGTCGACGAGACGGCGACGATCATCTTCAGCAGCGGCAGCACCGGCGAGCCGAAAGGCGTCATGCTCAGCCACTGGAACATCGGCAGCAACGTCGACGGTGTCGCCCAGGTGCTCACGGTCGACAGCTCCGACACGCTTCTCGGCGTCCTGCCCCTCTTCCACTCGTTCGGAACGATGTCGATGTGGTTCGCCCTCCGCACCGGGATCGGCCTCGTATTCCACCCGAACCCCCTCGACTCGGTCGCGATCGGCGGCCTCGTCGAGAAGTTCGGCGCGACGATGCTGATCGCGACGCCGACATTCCTTCAGATATATATGAGACGGTGTACACCTGGCCAACTCGGTTCCCTTCGCATCGTTCTCACCGGCGCCGAGCGGCTTCCAGACAAGGTCGCGAACGCCTTCGAGGAAAAGTTCGGCATCCGGCCGATCGAGGGCTACGGCGCGACCGAGTGCGCCCCGGCGATCACGGTCAGCACGCTCGACTTCCGCGGCCGCGGCATCTACCAGTTCGGCTCGCGGCGCGGCTTCGTCGGGCACCCCGTTCCCGGCCTATCGATCCGGGTCGTCGACCAGGACTCCGGCGAGCCGCTTCCGCACGGCAAGCCCGGCATGCTGCTCGTGCGCGGCCCCAATGTCATGAAGGGATACATCGGCCGCGAGGATTTAACCGCGAAGGCGATCCGCGACGGCTGGTATGTGACGGGCGACATCGCCGTCATGGACGAGAACGGCTTCGTGCGCATCACCGACCGCCTCTCGCGCTTCTCGAAGATCGGCGGCGAGATGGTTCCCCACGGACGCGTCGAAGAGGCGCTCCAGGCTGCATCCGGCCTCGACGTGATGACGTTCGCCGTGACGGCGATCCCGGACGAGCGCAAGGGCGAGCGCCTGGCCGTGCTTCACACCCTCGACGAGAGCCGCGTTCCCGGCATTCTCGAACAAATGACGGCGAGCGGCCTTCCCAACCTCTTCATTCCGCGCCGTGACAGCTTCGTCCGCGTCGACAAACTGCCCATGCTCGGAACCGGCAAGCTCGACCTTCGCGCGATCCGCCAGATCGCCCAGGAAAAACTCGGCCCGGCCAATCCCACCTGAGGCTGTCCTTCACTTCGACAGGTTTTCCAGGACCTTGTCGGCAAGCTCGGGATACAGGGTATACAGGCAGTTCGGGCAGATTCCGTGTGAGACGGTGTCCGTGATCGCCGCCGCAAGACCTTTTGTGAGCGGCGTCCACTCGTCCTTGTCGATCTTCAGCCGCACGCACCCAGCGCAGACGACGAGAATGGTTTCCCTGTCGGCGGCGTGTTTCTGGAGCAGTTCCACGATGCCGTCGACGTCCGCCCCGATTTCCTGTTCGAGACCTAGATCGATGACGATGCCGCGCACCCTCGAGATCTTCTTGCCGATCGTGTCGATGATGACGCCCCGGTCCATGTACCGGTGATACCGATTTTCAAAGTCGCGGATCCGGTAATCGGTCTGATAGATGCTCTTTCGGCCGGTCAGCAGGTCCGTCATCGCATCCATCGTCTTCTGGTAATCCTCGGGATGCAGAATGTCGGTGAACGCCTGATACCCCTTCCCCGCGAAATCCTCGACGCGGTACCCAAGCGCCGTCACCTTCAGGTCGTT
>JAKJFL010000053.1:0-11478 GCA_022704935.1 Candidatus Rifleibacteriota bacterium | reverse complement strand
CGGAAAAGGAGGGGACGTTCACGATTCGCGCCACGACCGCGGCAGCCCCGATCTCCGAACCCCGCCTCGGGGAGCATTGCCGGCCCGACGGGGCATCCCGACCCTACGTTCTGGTGTTGAGCCGTCCCTTCATGGGCACCGGAAGCGAGGAACTGGGGAAGATCCTGATACAGGCATGCATCAACTCGCTCAAGGAAACGACGCCGCTCCCGTCATGCATCCTGTTCTACAATGCCGGCGTGACACTGGCCTGCGAGGACTCACCGGTTCTGCAGGCGCTTCGGGAGCTTGAGTCGCGTGGCGTGCGAATGCTGGTGTGCGGCACCTGCCTCGACTATTACGATCTGAAACCACGGCTGAAAGCCGGCCGTGTCTCAAATATGTATGACATTATGCAAACGATCGCTTCGGCCGGGACGGTCTTCACCCCCTGAGGAGACCATCATTGTATAGCAATATCTATTTCGACAATGCCGCCACGTCGTTTCCCAAGCCCCCGGAAGTCGCCCGTGCAATGGCCCGCTATCTCGACGAACTCGGCGGACCATATGGTCGAAGCGCCTATCGCCGGGCGGTTGAGGTCAGCCGCACGGTCGAAGCCGCCCGCGATCGTCTTGCCGGGCTGCTGGGCATCGCCCGCCCCGAGTTCCTGGCGTTCCAACCGAACGCCACGACCGGTCTCAACCTGGTTTTGCAGGGCTTTCTCCGGCAGGGTGACGAAGTGCTGGTCTCGCCGCTCGAGCACAATGCCGTCCTGCGACCCCTGGCAGCCCTGTATCGGCTTCGCGGCATCACCTGGCGAACGCTGCCCGCGGATCCGGACGGCCTGGTGCGGGCCGGAGACGTCCGTCGGGCGCTCACATCCCGCACCAGGCTCGTGGTTGTCAATCATCAGAGCAACGTTAACGGCCTCGTCCAGCCGCTTCGGAAAATTCGAAAGGCATCAGACGGTGTTCCCCTGTTGGTCGACGCCGCCCAGTCGGCCGGGGCGACGGAGCTGCGCACCGACGATTGGAAGCTCGATTTCGTGGCGTTCACCGGTCACAAGAGCCTGCTGGGGCCCACTGGCACGGGCGGCGTGTTCATCCGGCGCCCCGAAGAGGTGGAGCCCCTCATCTACGGCGGCACGGGCAGTGTCTCGGAAAGCACGGCCATGCCTTCGTTCGCGCCTGACGTCTTCGAGGCGGGCACCGGGAACATCGCCGGCATTTTCGGCCTGCTGGCAGCAATCGAGCATGCTCCGACCCCGGCCCACACACACCAGGAGTATCTCGCCTTCATCGACGCCGTTGCAGCTCTTCCGGGAATAACCGTTCTGCGGGCGGCCGACCGTGAACGGCAGGGAAACCTTTTCTCGTTCCGGCACGAACGGCTCGACCCGGCAACCATCGCAACCAGCCTCAGCGAACGGTTCGGCATCGAGGTGCGGGCCGGCCTGCATTGCGCCCCCCTCGCCCACCAGACGCTGGGCACATTTCCCGCGGGCACGGTCCGACTGGCCCCTTCCCGCCTGCACACCCCGGCCGATTTCGAGCATGTCCTGCGCGCTCTCCGCGAGCTCGTCGCATGAACCAGACGCTGCTGCTGTTCCGCAACACCCGCGAGGTCATCAAGGCCGAAGAAGCCTGCCGCCGCGCCGGGCTTGTCCTTCAGGTCATCGCCACGCCGAAGCATATTTCCTCGGATTGCGGCATGTGCCTGCAACTTGAAGAGGCTGACGGAGCCCGAGCGCTGGAGATTCTCACCCCCTTGGGAATCATGCCGCGCTCCCACAGCAAAGCCGAGATTTCCCCGGCGTTCGACCTGCTGACAACCGTCGAAGACGGCGGCTGTTCGGCCAAACTGCCTCCAGACCTTTTGATCGAAGCGTTGCGCCGCTTCCCCGCGACATCCGACCGACGGCTGCTGGTGGGCCTCGATACCTGCGACGACGCCGGGGTCTTCCAGGTCAGCGACGATATCGCGCTGATCGAAACGACCGACTTTTTTCCGCCCGTCTGTTCCGACGCCTACGAGTTCGGCCAGATTGCCGCAGCCAACGCCCTGAGCGACGTTTTCGCCATGGGCGGGCAGGTGCTGACGGCCATGAACCTGGTCATGTTTCCCGCTTCCGGCATTCCCATGGAAGTGCTCGGCGAGATCCTGCGAGGCGGCCGCGAGAAAGTAGTCGAGGCGGGGGGCGTCATCGTCGGCGGCCATACGATCGCCGATTCGCCGCCGAAATACGGCCTGGCCGTCACCGGGAAGGTGCACCCCTCACGCGTGATCGCCAATTCCAAAGGCCGCCCAGGCCAGGCGCTGATTCTCACCAAGCCTCTGGGAACCGGCGTTCTGGTGGCCGGCAGGCGTATCGGAGAGGCCGATCCGGCGCATTATCGCGCGGCCATCCAGTCCATGAAACAGCTCAACAGGGCCGGGGCGGAAATCATGCAGAAATACGACGTGATCTGCGCCACCGACATCACGGGATTCGGCCTGCTCGGCCATGCGTTTCACATCGCCCGCGCCAGCGGCATCACACTCGAGTTCGAAACGGCCCGCCTGCCGGTGCTGCCGGGCGTGCGGGGACTGCTCGAACTCGGCTGCATCCCGGGCGGTGTGTTCCGAAACCAGACCTACGTCGAGAAAGCCACGGTCTTTGACATCGGCGGTTCCCAGGTCGACCGCCTGCTCCCCCTCGACCCGCAGACCTCGGGCGGACTGCTGATGCTGGTCTCCCCCGACGTCGCCGAGCCGGCCCTGGCCGACCTTCACGCTGCCGGGTATTCCTCTGCCGCCATGATCGGCCGTTCCATTCCTCTCCAGAGGCATTTTCTGCGGGTTTCGTGACCTTCCGTCGCTTGTCATTCCGGCCGGCTCGGGACCCGCTTGACGGCGCATGATATACTGAATGAAATACACGACGAGGGAGTGACGACCGGACCGGCGGTCATTTCCAGCAACAATCGCGATAGGCGAAACAACGATACAGATGAGCACAAATCACGACGAGTTGAAGCGTCTCGGGTGGAGCGACTGGTTCGATAAGCAGGCGACAATCCTGCCTGCGGCGGCGGTTGCCCGTGTGGCGGCGGTCGATCGGGAGCAGTTGCTGCTCGTCGACCCGGCGGGTCCCTTCCGCGCGAAGCTTTCAGGCAGTTTCCTGCATCGCCATCCTCTTCCACACGAACATCCCTGCGTGGGCGACTGGGTGTGCCTCGAAAAACAGCCCGGCGACGATTTCGGGATGATCCATGGCCTGCTCGAGCGCAGGACCGCGCTTCGTCGGCGGGCGGCAGGCCCGGGCGGCGACTCTCAGATGATCGCCGCCAACATTGACTTCGCCATCATCGTCCAGTCCTGCCACTATGACTTCAATCTCAATCGGCTGGAACGCTATCTCGTCATGGTGATGGACGGCGGAGCCGTTCCGCACATTCTGCTCACCAAGACGGATCTCGTCGGCCCGGACGTCCTGGCCGGCCAGCTGGCGCACATCCGCGCCGCCGGTATCACCGCCCCGGTTTCGACGTTGAGCAACATGACGGGGGATGGCCTCGAAACCCTCGAGCAGTTGCTCGAGCCAGGCAGGACCTACTGTTTCGTCGGCTCGTCCGGCGTGGGCAAGAGCACCCTGATCAACCATCTCGTCGGCCGCGGCAGGCAGGAGACGAAAGCCGTGAGCGGAACGGGAGAAGGCCGCCACACGACGGTCCGACGCGAGCTGATCCGTCTCGAGGGCGGCGCATTGGTCATCGACAACCCCGGCATGCGCGAGTTCGGCATCTGCGGCGCGGAAAACGGCATCGAGAGCGGGTATTCCGACATCGCAAGCCTTTCCGCCGGCTGCCGGTATCGGAACTGCACCCACACGGGCGAGCCCGGCTGTGCCGTCCTCGAAGCCGTCCAATCGGGCAATCTCAGCCGAGAGCATTTCGATAACTATATAAAGCTGAGTCACGAGTCGGAGTTTCATCAGCTATCCCACGCCGAAAAACGCAAGAAAGACCGCGACTTCGGCAAATTTCTCAAAACCGCCAAAAAATCGTTCAGGGACAAGTAAAAAGCCTACCGCCGAACGCCCCGAAAGGATTCCGACATGGTACGTCCAGTGAAGCTCGAGGATATTCCCGCCTGGCTGGAGCTGGCGCGCGAGGTCGAACCGCTGTTCGGCCCCATGGCGGAGAGCGAAGATTTCCGCAGCGGCATCCGTCAGGCCATTCTGGATGGGAGCGCTTTCTGCTGTGAAACAGAAGGCGGCACGATCGGCGGTATCATCGCGCTCCATCGCGAGGGAAACGAGATCGCGTGGCTGGCCGTCTCCTCGGCCTGCCGTGGCAAGGGCATCGGCCGTCTTCTGATGGAAACGGCGATGCGCGAACTCGATCCAACGGCAGATATCCTGGTGCAGACGTTTGCCGCCGGGCTCGGATCGGGAACGAGTGCCCGGACGCTCTTCACCGGCTTTGGCTTCACCGATGCCGGAGCTGCGGGGAAAAACCCTGCCGGGATCGACACCGTGATCATGAGACGTCGCCCCCAGAATCTCTGAGAATCGCCCCCGCCATCCGGAAATCCGGCGGCACACCGTTGCGTTGCATGAAAAGGCTCTCCCTGGCAGGCCGCTCCGCGGCTCTTTACAGGTTGCAAGGGGGTGTCGGATAATAGGGGCGTCATGCCTCGAGGCTGGATCGGCCATGGCTCAAAGGAGTTGTATATGAAACGGTTTACATTGATAGCGGCGCTTGCGGCTTCGCTTCTGTTCGGAATCCCGTCCGGAGCGGAGGCGCGCAACATTCTCGGTGACCTCCTCAAGGTGTATCAGACCTACGAGCAGGTGAACATGATGATGTGGCTGAGCGGCGACACGAAAGCCGAGAAGCGGGTCGGGCAGGAGATGAAATGGTTCATCAACCTCACCAGCAAGAAATACAAGGATCCCGAGGCCAACCGCTGGGTCGGGTCGGTGTTCGACCGCGTCAAATCCCAATTCCGAAACAGGGGCTTCGACTACAACATCACGCTCCTGAATGACAGCACCGTGAACGCGTTCGCCATTCCCGGCGGAAGCATCTACATTTACAAGGGAATGCTCGACTTCGTCGGCTCGGACGATGAGTTGGCGGCGGTTCTCTCTCATGAGCTCGCGCACGCCGAGCGCCGCCACTCCCTCAAGCAACTGCGCCAGAGCACCGCGTTCCAGCTGCTGCTTCAGAAGGCCGTGAAAAGCGGCCGTGACCGTGACACCTGGGGACAGGTCGTCGGAGCGGTGACTATGTTGAAGTTTTCCCGCGACGACGAGAACGAGGCCGACGAGATCGGCCAGACGAGGCTCACGAACGCCGGCTTCAACCCGCTCGGCCAGGTCGTTCTCTGGGAAAAATTCGTTCAGAAGTTCGGCAAGGGTGAAAAGGGCATCCTGCAGTATCTGAGCACCCATCCGCCGTCCCAGGACCGCGTCGAGAAGGCCAAGAGCCGCCTCGTCTCGCTGGCGCCCGGCAGTTCCGCCACCCTCTCCGCCGCGCCCGGCGTGCCGGCGACCCAGCTCGCCGCCGGCGATCTGACGCTTTCTTTCAACATCCTTTCGGACACGGCTGAAAACCTGCTTCAGAACAGCAGTTTCGAAACAGATCTCGCGAAAAAGGGCACGCCCGACGCATGGACCGTGAAAGAAGGAAACGTCGCCTTCGATTCCGAACAGGCCGTGACCGGCCGCGGATCGCTCCGCCTGACTCCCGAGTCACACCTGCGGCCCGTGCGGGTCGTCTCGGAGATGATCCCGGTCAATCCCTCCGAAACCTACGTGCTGTCGGGCTGGATGCGCTCGAGCGACGGCGCCGCAAAAGTCAGCGTCGGCGCCGAAGTGTACGACAAGGCGAAACGCCTGCGCGGCTTCATCTGGCCCGTGTTGTCAGGCGCCACGGTTCCGACCGCATGGCAGGCTGTCGAAGGCACGTTCTCCGGCAACGGAACCCCGGCCGTGAATCTGCCGAAGGATGCCGCGTTCATCCGTGTCCTGCTTCAGAACGGCCCGCTCTCGCGGGGCCAGGTCTGGTTCGACGACCTGCGCCTCCGCCGGGCGGCGGCTCCCAAGACCGAGAACCTGGTCGACAACGGCGATTTCGAGTATGACGGCGGAAACGGCGTTCCGCGCGGCGTCGTCGCGCCAAGCGGCCAGGCGGCGCGTGATCTCGACCAGCCGAAAACCGGTTACGCCTCCCTGCGCATCACCGGAACCGATACGGGCGAAACGACGGTCGAGCTCCCGCCGATCCCCGTTTCCACCTTGAAGGAGGGGCAACAGCTCCAAGGCTCGTTCCAGTTCAACGGGTCGGGCGAGATCCGTGCCCGCCTCCTGGTCGAGCTTCTCGATGAAGCGGGAAATCCGCTTTCCAGGCGTCTCGTCGAGCGCGGTTTCACGGCAAAGCCGAATCTCTGGCAGGCGACCGGCTTCAAGGCCGTATATCAGCTCCAGCCGGAAGAGAAGGGACTCGTCAGAAGCATCGGCATCAAATTCGCAGGCGCGATCCCGGCAACGGGGACGCTTTGGCTCGACAACGTCGTCGTGCGCTGAACATACCTTCAACGGACGCGGCCCCGGGAAACATCCCGGGGCCGCGTTGTCATTCGGGGGGTTTACGCAGACCGGTCTTCGTGGAAATCGGCGTAATGCGTCGCGACGACACCGTGGCGGGGGGTCAGACACGCAACGCCGTCCAACTCTGGATACAGCAGAAGAGCGGATTCCGACCAGTAGCCGCCCGGGATCTTCACCAGCGGGCCCTTCCCCACCGGACACACGAACCCGGGCGCCGGACCGGACGCAGCCGAGGCGTTCTTCTCGATCACCAGAATCGCCGTCGGGTTCGACGGCCTTGCCGATACGGATGCGGCCCTGTATTCCTTGATATGATATCCAAGCTTTTTCGCCGCCTCGGGCAGCCCTCTGATGAATCCGAGGCGCTCGATGCGCGCCTTTCCCTCGTCGGTCGCCAGCTCGTATGACGGCTCGAGCAGGACGAGGTATTTCCTCGTCACCCGGTACAGCTCCGTCAGGGCCTCCGCCTCGCGGCCGCCGTTCGGCTCGATGGAGTGGGAGGTATAGACGACGTCAACCGAATCGTCGGCAAACGGGATCCGGAAGAGGTCCCCGAGGAAGAAGTTCGCCGGTCCGCCGGCAACGGAGGAATAATATTTATATGCATATTTTATACGCGACCAGGAGATGTCGAAGCCGGAGACGTGCGACGGCCGTTTTTTCATCCGGTTCACCACGTTCGCGAGGGTCGTCGCCTCTCCCACCCCGGCTTCGAGCAGAGATGCAACGTCGACGCCGAGACCGTCGATCACCGAGGCGATCTCGGAAGTATATTTTAGGCTATATTCGACATGCGTCGTTCGTATGATGTCGATATACGAGCCGGCCTGGAGATCGTAACTCATCTCGATGGCGGCATGCCGATCGACTCCCAGCCGTTCGAGGTGTTCGATGATGTTCACTCCCCGCGCATACAGGGCCTGAAGGTCTTTGAGATCGATTCCCGGCATATTCGGCTTCTCCTCGGTCCTCTCATGAAAATGGCGGCCACCATGCAGGGTGGCCGCCACCGTCCGGTCACGTTTCAGGATCAGGGGGCAGGAGTGGTTTCGGTCGCCGGCGCCGGCGCGGAGGTCTCGGGCTGGGCAGGCGCTTCCTGGCCGGTCGCCACGGGGGCCTCGGGCACCGCAATCACGTCCGTCGTCGCGATCGGCTCAACGCCGGTCGCCGGGGCGGCGGCAGGCTCGGCAACGGCCGGAGCGGGAGCTGCAGCCTTCAGCAGGGGCTCGATCTCCTTCTCGAAAGCGGCGGTCTCGACGAAACCGACGTGCTTGCCCACGATGTTCAACTGATGGTCGAGGATGAATGTCGTCGGAATCGACTGAATGCCGCCGTAAGCTTCCGTCACGTCCTTCGTGAAGCTGACGATGGGATAATTCACGCCATTATCGGCGACGAACTTTTTGAGTTTGTTCTCGTCCTTGTCGACGCTGATCCCGATGATTTCGAGGCCCTGGTCTTTGTATTTCTTGTACAATTCGATGAATCCGGGAATCTCTTCACGGCAAGGCGGGCACCAGGTGGCCCAGAAGTCGATGATGACGACTTTTCCCTTGAGCGAGGATAGGGTCAGGTCATTCCCGTCGACGCCCTTGAGGGTGAAGTCGGGGGCCGGGCCGGAATCAGCCGCGAATCCCGGGATGGCGAGGGCAATGACCAGAACGAGCAGCCAGAGAATTCGTTTCATGAGAGATCTCCTTTGAAGTATTTTTCAAACGCATGCGGGTGTCGAACTCAGGAACGGGCCTGCTCGCAGGGAGATTTCCGCAATCCCGGTCCGACCGCGAGAATCGCATGTTTCGGGCATATCCGCCCGCAATCGAGACACCTGACACAGTCGGCCGAATCGAGTTCCCGCTCGACATCGAGCCCAGCCGGGCAAACCGTTGTGCACATACCACAGTGAACGCACTGCTTTTCGGCCAGCTCGAGCCGATACAGACTCACCCGGTTGAACGGGCCGAGCCAGGCCCCGAGCGGGCAGGCCCAGTTGCAGAACGGCCGCCGGAACACGGTCATCAGGCCGAGAAACACGACCAGAACTAATGTTTTCCAGGCGAAGAGTCGGCCGAGCATTCCCCGAAGGTCCGGTTGGAGAAGCGGAAGGACCAGCCCCCCCTCCAGGGTGCCTGCCGGGCAGACGAGCTTGCAGAAAAACGGCTCGCTGAATCCGAACCGATCGACGACGAACAACGGCATCAATACAACCATGACAAGAAGAACCAGATACTTTCCGTATCGGAGGAACCCCGGGCCGGTGTTTCGCTTTTTGAAGGGAACGGGGATGCGGTGCGCCAGATCCTGCAGCCAGCCGAAGGGACAGGCCCAGCCGCAGGAAGCTCG
This sequence comes from Candidatus Rifleibacteriota bacterium, assembly GCA_022704935.1. Classification (GTDB taxonomy): domain Bacteria; phylum Muiribacteriota; class Ozemobacteria; order Ozemobacterales; family Ozemobacteraceae; genus MWAR01. The sequence goes on along the minus strand of JAKJFL010000053.1, from coordinate 2,558 downwards.
CCCGACGAACGCGGCCAGCAGGGTCAGGAACCCGATGACGAACACCGGCGCCCCTGAAAGGATGCCCGAAAGCTTCGTCCAGATGGTGTGCGGTGCGGTCGGGTCGAAGCCGCCGCCCCCGGCCAGGATCACCTGTGCAGCGCCGACCGGGCATGCAAACAGCGCTCCCGGGCAGCTGTAACAGTTCAACGTAGGCACGCAGACGTGCTTCAGCGGCCCGGTATAGATGTTTCCGGTGACAAAGCCCTTGAGATAGCCATTCGTCAGGACGGTGGAAACCGCCTGGACCATCGTTCGCCGTTCGCTCATCCGATGCCGATGCACTGCAGACAGATCGCAGTGGCCTTCTCGAAGATTTTCGCGGGCTCGCCGAGCATGATGCCCAAGCCAAGAAGAACGGCACCTGCGCCGGCGAAGGCGAGCCAGGCATAGTCACTCGAAGCTCCGCGCCCCGCTTCCCGGGGCAATCGTTGTTCAGACATGGCCCAAATTGTAACCGAATCGCACCGCCATGGCAAACCGGGAACGGGATTCAGATTTCGCTCAACGATCTTCCGAATATCGCCGATAAGAAGACACGAACCGTTCACATCTCACCGTTTATAAGGAGACCTGCATGGGTGTCGTGATCCCTCTGTTCCGGAAGAAGGATTCCACCGGCGACCTGCCGCTGTCAACGGAGCAGCGCATGCGGGTGACGCTGCTCACCAACTCGATCGAGGCGCTGCGCAAGGAAGAAAAATCGCTCGAGGATGCCATCACCAAGAAATGCCGGGAAGAGATCGACCGCCTGAACGCCGTCGATTTCCGCATCCGTCAGTATGAGTCCGAGATCGAACAGCTCTGCATGCAGGGCGCCATCCATTCGACTCCCAACAAGGCGTAATATCATGCTCAGACACGATGGATGCTCTGATGCATTCGTGAAGCGGAGGAACGCATGCTCATCACAACGACCGACAACATCGACGGATACGTCATCGAACAGTATCTCGGCCTCGTCACAGGCGAAGCCGTTTTCGGCGTCGGCACGCTGGCCAACATCGCGGCAGGTTTCAAGGATCTGGTGGGAAGACGGGTGGAGAGTTTTGAAAAAGAACTCGAGTCCGTCAAAAACGTCGCCCTTGTCGAAATGATCAAGGAGGGCAAGACCCTCGCCGCACATGCGATCGTCGGCGTCGACGTCGATTACCACGAATTCATGGGCAAGTATGTAATGGTTGTCTGCAACGGCACAGCCGTACGGCTGAAGGGCTTCAAGGAAAAGGAACTGCCTGACAATTTCATGATGCCCGTGGTCGATGACAAGCCCCAGCCCGATCTGCCCAACCCCGAAGAGTAACCAGCCGAAAAGAAACACCCCCGGAACCCCGGGGGTGTTGTTCTTTGTGACCGTTGTTCTGACGCTTCGGAAGAGCATCCGCAGATGTCGCAGATTACGCAGATCTTTTTCTGAACTCCCTTGAATGAATCTGTGCCATCTGAGGCATCGGCGGATCGTGATTTTTCCCTTTAGTTGTCGCCGCTGAGGCGCATCTGGTCGAAGTCTTCCGGATACAACGTGGTCAGCTGTTTCGTCGAGTCGCCGGGTTTCGCGGGCTGGTAGGGCTTGAGGCTGCTCTTGTCCATGACCTGCTTGAACTCGGCACCGAGAGCGCTTTCGAGGAGCTTCAGCGGATTGCCGGTGAAGAAGCCCTTGGCTTCGCGGTCGGCGATGATCTTCACGGCCGTTTCCGGGGTCGCGCCGAGGGCGACGAGCATTTTGCCGGAGACGGTGTTCAGATCCATGTTGAAGTTCCAGACGTTGTCCTTTTTCCCACCGAACTTCGCGGCCAGCTTCAGCTTGGTCTCGGCCGACGAGCCGGAACGTTTCTCGCCTTCGAGTTTCAGCGCACCCGAGAACCACAGTTCGGGGCCGACGTTCGCGAACGGATCGGCGCCCTTCATGGCCTTCTCGAACAGGTCTTCCTTGAAGGAGACGAACGCCTGCTTCGCCTTGTCGAAGGCTTCCTTGTCGAGCTTCTTCGCCACGTATGCGAGCTTCGCCTCGTAGTAGGTCTTGTACAGCGGTGCCGCCTGGCGATCCATCGTCACGTAATTGAGCCCTTCGAGAAGAATGCGATACATGACTTTCCTGTCGTCCGGATACATTTTCACGAACTCGCGGACGAAAGCGGGATAGCTTTCGGGCTGGGTAAGCAGCATGACCGAGATGCACTTCTCATAGGCGGCGGTGATGGCGCGGCTGGTCAGGATGTCGTAGAACTGACCGGCCACGACGCCTTCGGTGCAGACCAGCTGCAGGCCGTTCTTGAGGACGCCGGTCTTCTTGCCGGTCGGCCGGGCCCAGATGTATCGGTCGCGCCGGATCGGATCCTGGCGGCCATATAAAAACTCAGATATATTATATTTCTTGCGATCTTTTTCGGCAAGCTTAGGATTCGCCGGCCCATAGACGGCTTCGAACGCTTCGGCCCAGCCCTCGATGTAGGCCATGCCGAGATCGGTGATATAGGGGGCATCGTGGCCGTTGGTGGAAATGCGCTGGATGGCCCCGA
>JAKJFL010000052.1:0-11482 GCA_022704935.1 Candidatus Rifleibacteriota bacterium | reverse complement strand
TGTTTGCCGTTCCGAGAATGTTCGTGAGCGCGACGGTGATGATGCCGCCGCACAGGCCGCCCACGAGACCTCCGTATCCGATAGTGGGATACAGCCGCTTTCCCTGGTCCGTTGTGAAGGAGTCGTTGATGAACGACCAGAACATGCTGGGCATGAACAGGCCGAACAGGTTCACCCAGATGAAATAGAGCGTTATCAGGCACACCCGTGATGTCGGGATCGCCAGCCACGCGGGAACCCAGGCCGGGAGGGTATTCGGGTCGATCCAGATACCCATGCCCGTGGCGGGCTGGCTGGTGAACTGGAATATTGCCCAGAATAGAACGAGCGCAATGCTGCATGACCGCGTCAGCCAGGTGATGAAACGCTCACGGTCGAACTTGCCGACGAGCCAGCTGTACCCCGCGTTCGCGCCGATCAGCGACAGCATCGACAAAATGTTCAGCGCCGGGATGCGGTGCGCGCCCAGTTCGATCGCGAGGCCCTCGCGGATCGGCTTCAGAACGTAATACGAGGTGATGACGAAGAAAAAATACACCAGGGCGATCAGCGCCACGGAACCCTCGCCCGCCCGCGCGCCGAGCCATGATTCCCAGCGGGCGGGCGGAACGTCATGCTGGTCGCTGCAATGCTCCCGTTCCGTCATGGCCGTCATTATAGGGGGTACGACGCCGAAAGAAAAGGGTGAATTCGACCGATGTTGCCTTCAATGGCCTCTGGATTCAGGTTGGAGAGAAAAAGAAAACGGCCCTGTGCCGATCGCACGGGGCCGCTGCTGATGAACGCTTTTCGTCAGTTGGGAAGAGCCGGATCGAGCGGGGGGAGAGGCTGTCCGCCGGAGATCGGGGTCGGGGCCTGGGTCGCGCCACCCTGGTTCGAACAGCCGCCGGACGGCTTGTGTCCGCGCTTCACCCGGCGCCAGTGGCCCTTGGTGTGATGCTTGTTGTGGGTCTTGTAGTGGCCCTTGACCCAGACGCGCTTCGGCTTCTTGCCGGTGATCTTCGATTTCGCCTTCACGGCGCTGTCCATGATGCCGTTCTTGATCGCGCAACCCGTGCGGACGACCGCCCGGCGGACCTTCTTCGCCTTCATCTTGATCTTGTGTTTGACGGCGCGCTTCACGCGGGTGAAGAAGCCCACTTTCTTGTGGTGATGCCCCTTCGCTTCGGCCTTGTCGGCTTCGCCGCCGCCGAACAGGACGCCGAGAGCGAGAAGGGCCACTGCGAGCAGTTTTGAACGGCTTATCATCTTTTTGTTCCTCCGTGTTCTTTCGAATCCGATGGGGGAATTATGTTTTGATTGTACCGATGAACCGGGGGGTGTGGGCCAGAACCGGAAAAATTATTTATCGGCAACTCCGCCATGAATGGCGCATTTGATCGATCCGCCCTTGCTGAGATCGCCGATGGAAGAATACGAGCAGCCAGGGTTGGGAAGGAAGAGTCCCGAGGAGAGATAGCCTTTCATGACGAGAACGCCGCCGGGACCATAATCCTCGGGGAAAAGCGACGTCTTCATCGTTGTATTGTCCATGTTATACATTTCGATCGCGCCCAGAAGCACCCGCTGGTTCGCGAAGCAGGTGCTCTTCTGTGCCTGCATCCTGGCTCTCTGAAAATTCGGAATGGCGATCGCGGCGAGAACACCGACCGTCGACGTCAGCAGCAGCGGGTTCGCATCCTTGAACAGCTCCGGAAGCTGGATGGAAAGCAGGAGGCTTGTCGGCGTTTTTTCCAGCGTGACGCGCCTGAGCAAGGTCGTGCCGATCGCGAGAAGGGTTTTCTGCATTCGCCATTCCAGAAGAAGAGAGGCCGGGTCCATGGTGTCGGCCTTCTGATCGAGCTTGCCGTTCTCCTCCTGGAGCTTTGCCGCGGCGATGCTCTTGAACGAGTCGATCATCGACGCGCCGACTTCAGCTCCGCCACTCTGCGAAAAGTCCAGCCGGATTTTCAAAACACCCGCTTCGATCGAGAGCCTGCCGGCCTGGAGCGAGGTGAGCATCAGCCTGAATCCCTCGGGAAGTTTCCCGCTCTGGGTCTTGAACTCCGGCTGCCGTTCGAGCAGGCGGGCGGCCTCGACCTGGAGGTCGATGACCGAAGGGGGCGGCTGTGTCTGCGATTCGAGCTGGGCAAAGAAGCTGTCGCCGGCTTCGATCGCCTGTCTGGCGGTCTTGTGCGAAGCTATGCAGAGGGTGTCTGGGGCCGAGAAGAACACGGTGACGAGTTTCCCCTTCACGGCATCCTTCGGGCCGATCTTCACGGCGCCTTCGCCGAGCGATTTCTTCTCGAACATGCTGATCAGGTTCGGAAGGGCTGGCATCAGCCTGCCCTGATCCAGATTTCCCTTCAGCTGGACGAGAAGCATCTCTTCGGACAGGCTCCCCGTGCCGCCATCGTCGAGAACGAAGAGCCTGATTTCCTTCAGGTCCTGGTCGGGAAGGAAATCGATCCGCTTTCTGACCGTCTCCTCGATCTTCCGGAACTCTTCCTTCAGCTCGGGAAATCCCGCAACGGCCTGATTCATGCCGGCGAGACCGGTGGGAAACGGCATGCGAAGTGTTACAAGGGGCTTGCCGAGCCCGGCGGCGTCGGCCGTCGTTCCGCCCAGAATGACGGCCAGGAGCGCCGTGATGACGAACATTGTCCTCAGAATTCCACGTGATGATTTCATCGGGGTCTCCTTTGTGAATTCAACATCGGATATGAGGACAGTATATGTCATTGGGAGATGGTGGTGTGAAGCCGTTGAAATGTTGTCTGGGAGAGCATTTTTGCAAAAAGGGCGGTCATCGCGGGCGTTTCGGGACGCTCTCCACGGAGGGTCCGGATTTCGCCTTCCAGGTCCGATGCCGTGCCGGTTTCAAGCCGGACGCGCACTGAGCCTGCGATTTCCCGGCTCAATTGGTCGATCCGCTCGATTCGTTCCGCCGACGGAGCGGATCCGTCGGTATCGGCGAGAATCGCATACTCACGGACCAGCGATGCCAGATCGGCCATCGCGATCATCTGGGCGGGGCGCGGTGACTCGCCGGAATCCTTGATGTCGAGGCGGTATCGCACTTTGGGGTCGAGGCCGAAGAACTCCTCTGGATCGCCGATCGGGGTTTTCCCGATCACGAAGACGAACATCGTATCGAATCCCTCGGGAACGTCGACGACGCTGTATCCCATCTGGGTGCGGACCTGCGGGGGCGGCGGCGTATACGGGTCGTCCGGCGAGTAGGGCCCGCCCGGCAGCATCACAGGCTGGATCGGTGCCCGGTCGCTGGTGGCCTTTATATTGTCCATGATATGGATCTGGATGCGCTTGGTTCCGGAGTTGTCCATGAAGACCGTCAGAACGTCGAACTGGTTGTTCGCATAAGTAAGATCGCCGGCAAAGTCGATCCTGAGCGTCTTTTTCGCGACCGCGAGGTCGACCTTGACCGCGTCGGCGGCCCAGAGGAACACATCGCCCCACAGCATGCCGGGAAGTGCCTTGACGAGGTCGGACGGTGCCGGTTTCACTTCTTCGAGCCCTTTGCCGAGCGAATACCGCCCCTTTTCCAGCGTCGGATCGTTCAGAAAACAGGTCAGAACGAACTCGCGATGGGCGGTGGTGAAGTCGGTTCCCAAGCCTTTGAGAAGGGTGTCGTAGCTCTTGACGCCCTTTTCCTGGTCTTTGACCAGGGCGGTGAAAAATGTTTTCCGCTGCTGTTCGCTCTGAAGGTAGCGCGTGGTCAGAAACGAGTTCCAGAGATAGGTCTGGCCGTAATTGGCGAGCATATTGAACCGGTTCCAGGCCACGAGACTGTTGTCGGGGGTTCGGGTGAACGCCTTCACCTGCGTCGGATGCCCGTATCCGCAGAGCCAGGTCGCCATCTGCGAGCATCCCTCATTGACCCAGGTGTTTTCTTTGGAGTCCTGGTGAAAATGGATCATGTGCTGGAATTCGTGCGCGACGACCGACAGGAATGTGCGGCTGGTGATGTCGGAAGGATTTATGTCGATATACAACATCTCCCGCTGATTGCCCTTGAGTTTGCTGCCTGCGGGAAGCTGCCCTTCGGGATACTCGTCGCCGGGGTTGAAATAACCGGCGGTATACATGCCTTTCGGCTGGTAGCCGTCCTTGATGTCCATCAGCAGCAGGGTGATGCGCGGGTCGTTGTCGACGCCGGGGTTCCATTCCTGACCGAAATGCCCCGTGACGGTCGGATAGATGTGCGTGTCGAACTCGTCGGCGATCTCCTCGAGACGCGCCGCGGAAGCGCTCTGTCCTTTCTCGAGATAGACATAACAATGTTTTCCGACCACGCTGAGTGATGCCTGCGTGCGCTCGAACGTGTTGGATGCGATATTGCAGGTCCAGAACTCGTCGATGTCTCCCGGCTTCTTCGCAGGAAGTTCACGCGACAGCGAAAGACCGAAGGGGGCGACGGCGTCCGACTCTGAAATCTCCAGCCGCGGGGCCGGGAGTTCCCGGGCATAGCCGGTCAGCATCTGCGTGGCGTCGACCGGTACGACGTTCTCCGTTGCGGAAAAAGCCGTGATGGAAAAACACATCATGATCCCAAGTGCAGCGAGAAGACCGTAACGTCGCATCATTTCTCTCCCTGATCGTGTTTCAGGGAATATAGCAAGATTCATTCCTGTTCCGTGCCCCTGAAAATCAGCTTCAGATCGAAGTTCCTGACCAATAACCCTGGAAACGCCGAAAATTGGTTGCCTCCAGCGCTGAAATTCCCGCAGAGACCATGATGATGCCGAACGACAAGAAACCCCGCGCTTCTGCGCGGGGTTTCAGGATGTCTTTCTGTTTATTGGGGCATCGCCGGATCGGAGGGCATCGGGGCCGGAGCCGGAGCCGGGGCCGAGGCACCGCCGGAGGACTTGTGATGGCGCTTCACGCGGGCGAAGTGACCATTGGTGTGTTTCTTGTTGTGGGTCTTGTAATGGCCCTTGACCCAGACCTTCTTGGCCTTCTTGCCGGTGATCGCGGATTTGGCCTTCACGGCGCTGTCCATGACGCCGTTGGAAACGGCGCATCCGGCCTTCACGACGGCACGGCGGGTCTTCTTGGCGGTCATCTTGGCCTTATGCTTCACGGCACGCTTCACACGGGTGAAGAAGCCGACTTTCTTCTTGGATTTCGCTTCGGCCTGATCGGGGGCGGCGGGAATAAGAAGGCCGATGGCGATCAGGGCTCCGAAGAGGACCTTGGCGGTTGTCTTCAACATGATTCTTATTCTCCTTCTTATTTTTTTCGGATCGTCAGGATCGATATTTCGATTATACGAACCGACGGGGGGGTGTGGTGAAATTCCGTAAAAAATGTACCGATCGTTCGTAAACGTGCCGATTCGCCGTCCGTCAGCCCTGCGAGAGAATCCAATCAACCGCGGCCGAAAGATCCGGCAGGCAGGGTACGTGCGGCGGAAGGTCGGAAGGCTTTTTCGAGGCGATGAGAACCGGCGGAACGCCTGCCGCGAGCCCCATCTGCACGTCCGTCATCCGGTCGCCGACAACGAAGGAGGATGACGCATCGATCTTCCAGTCCGCAATTGCGCGGATGACCAGGCCGGGCTCGGGTTTCCGGCATCCGCAGGCCATACCGACCGCGTGTCCCGGTTGGGGAAAATCAGGATGATGCGGGCAGACGTAAATGGCATCCGGGGCAGCGCCTGCCTTTTCAAGCTCTCCGTGCATCTTTTCATGGATCTTCTGCAAGGAGAGTGGAGGAATGATTCCCCGGGCGACTCCCGACTGGTTCGTGACGATGACGAGAAGAAACCCCGCCTCCCGCAGGCGTCGCAGGGCTTGCGGCGTTTCGGGAAACAGTTCGAAGTCTTCGGGGCGGGAAATGTAGCCGGGATCGGGATTGAGCGTGCCGTCCCGGTCGAGAAAAACGGCGCGGCGCATCATGGTTTACGTGCCTCCGTGAAAAGAACGGGGTGTTTCTTGTATATCGCGTCGAATACCATGTCCGGTGTCATCTCGGTCATGCACCGGCCGTCGTCGCATGTCTCCTTGTGGCACTGCAGGCATTCGAGCGTCGGATGATGGAGCGAGAGATGCTGTTCCCCGATGGGCGCCACGGCCCGGCGCGTCGTCGGGCCGAACAGGGCGACCGTCGGCGTGCCGAGCGCCCAGGCAAGATTCATCGGCCCGGTATCGCCGGTCACGAACAGGTCGAGGCGGCCGAGCAGGGCGATGAAATCCCGTATCGAAAGCGCCTCGTGCGTCGCTGCCAGTCCGGGACCGAGCTTTGCAAGCAGACGCTCTGTCGCCGCGCGCTCGCCGGGGCCCCAGAAGAGAAACGCTTTCCTGCCCGTCGCTGCATGCCAGCGACGGACCAGATTCTCAAAGTGCCTTTCAGGCCAGGCTTTCGACGGATACGTGGCGTGCGCGTTAACTCCCAGAAGCGGCCGACCAATGCCGAGATCCGAAAGGAGGGCATCCGCGCGCTTCGCCGATTCCGGAGGCGCCGCCAGCCGGGGATGCCCGATCTCTCCCTCGATGCCGAATCGCGCGAAGAAATCCCGGAACAGATGTGAAAGATGGAGGTTGGGATCCGGCGGCGTCCATGTCTCGTGATAGGCATACATACGCCCCCGGTGCGCGAAGGCGCAGCGCCGTGAAACACCGCTCAGAAAACTGATGAGGGCGGTCCGGGGATTGACGAACAGATCGAACAGCCGGTCGAACCGCCGCTTCCTGATCCGCCGGATGAGCTCGAACATCTGCATGGGCGAGGCGTGGGCCGGGATCTGGATCAACTCGATTCCCAGATCGTCGGGGACGATATCGCCGAACGGCGCCTGGCAGAGAAGCGCGATCGGGCGCATGCGCTCCTGTCGCGAAAGCATCTCGAGCGAGGGCAGGAGATGGACGATGTCGCCCATTCCCTTCAGGCGGATGAGGAGGGTGCCCGGCATGGTCGTCGGTCGCTACTCTTTCAGAAGATAGGATTCGTATTTATTGCCGTATATATCCATATTGATATATATTGGGTCATCGAGGTTCCATCTGCCGGGCATGACCTTCATCGCTTCAGTGGCGACAAGCGGCGAGCAGATCCAGTCGCCCGGCCCGATCATCGAAAGCATCGCCGGCAGTAAGTCCGGGTCCGTCGGGAAGGCGTGGATGTCGCGGTAGGGGCCGATATAGTCGATATGCACCGTCTCGAGCGTCATGGCGATTTTTGGGGCCATCTTGAACGTCTGCAGGGGAGAAAAGTCAGTTCTGGTGCGAAGCTCATTCCATGCAGATTTGAGACGGATCGCTGCCGCGACCATCCGCTCGACCGTCTGACGGCGGGGCGATTCGAAGAAGGGCGGGCCGAACAGCGCCGTGAGGCTTCCTGCTGATGAAGGCTCCAGTGCGGCTCCCTGCTCGAACAACCCCGCGGTGGCCATGCAGAGCCACTCATGCAGCAGGCGAACCTGGAGAGGCCGGTCTTTCGGATCATCCCCGGAAAAGGCGAGAGGACATGGAGGCGTGATGACCATGCGCCCCGTTTCCATCGTCCGCGCGATGAGAAAGCGTTCCTGATACCCGATGGTGCTGATCAGCCTGACGGCCGAGGCCGAAGGGAAATTGCGGCGAAGCCGGTGGATCTCGTGGTTGAAATCGGTGAGCCTCTGCCTGAGAGCCTCGGCGAACAGCTGGAGCCTGTCCTGGACCGAAACGGGCAGGGTGGTCCCCTCGATCGGCGTTGCGACGATCACGCCGCGCGGCTTCTCGGGCGAGGGCCCAGCCATGGGGATGATCGAAGGATGAACGTCGGGAAACAGACCGGCCAGAACCTGCTCGGTGTTTTGGAACAACTCGTCTGGTCGCTCCTGGACGATCCTGGTCAGGACGGGATGGGGCGCGAGGCAGCTCTCGAACAGCTGCTGGCCTTCGCGAAACAGCACGTATCGGATTCCGTCGGGCGGGATCAGGTCTTCTTCCCGGTAGATGACGAGTAGTTCCTGAGATGGGGCTTCGCGCTGCAGCAGGGTGGCGGCCGTGTGGACGGCCGTGGCGGGAATGCTGCTCATCAGTGCCTGTTGGAGCTCGAGAATGAACAGGTGCTTACGCCGGTTGTCCCGGATCGTGAAAAAGTAGCTGTCGAGCTCTTCCGCGACCGTGTCGAGAAGATCGAGGAGATGGTCGGCGGGAAGGAGATCCGTTCCGATCTGATAGGCGATGCCGAGCACGCCCACCGTCTCGCCCGACATGTCGAGCGGAACTGCGAACCAGGTGAGGGCGGGCGTGATGCGCGTCGTCGGCTCGGCTATCTCGAACAGGTCTGGGACCGACTGCTCCAGCAGTTCCCGGAGACAGCCGTATGTGAAGGTTGCCATCTCGAGATGCTCGTCGAAGCTGCGGAGAAACGCGAGGGTCGGGTTCAGATGCCGGGCAAGGCATTTGAACACTGCCTCCGTGGCATCGGTGAGATCTTTCTGCTCGGCCGAACAGGCCTCGATAACCGCATCGATATCGGCGCCGAGCCGGAACTTCCGATCGAAATGCTGAAGCTGGGCGAGCGGTGTTGCAAACGAACAGCGGCGCTCCGTCACGCCGTGGGGTGATGTCTTCTTCACGCTGCCACTATACCAGAACGGGAAGTGCCATGTCATATCATCGCGGTTCATCGCGCTCGATCCACGATTGGCTTTCTTTCGCCACTACTCACGCCTCCAGAAATTGTCTGGGGGAAAGAATTCAGGCGGCGGGTTGAATTTTCGGGGGAGGGCGTCTATACTGTTGCCCACATTTCGGACCTCGGAAAGGAGCTGTTCATGCCGATCAAGAAAGAACTTCTGGAGATTCTCGCCTGCCCGGCCTGCCATGGAGAGATCGTTCACGATACGGCGAAGGACACCCTGAACTGCACCTCCTGCCGACGCCGGTATCCGATCAAGGAAGATATTCCGGTCATGCTCGTGGACGAAGCGATAATCCCCGAGGAAGGCGAAGGCCAGAAAAAATCATGACAGTTCCGACGATCTATGTGAACCTTTCCTATCGCCACATGAAAGCCGAGGAACTCGACTTTCTGGCCATCCAGGGACTCCAGCCCGAGCTGTATTTTTCCGGCGAGGACATCGATTCGACGGCTCCGGAGGCTTTCGACGCGCTCCAGGGCGAAATCGCGTCGCGAAAATTCAAGCCGATCTGGCATGCCCCCTTCTTCGACCTCAACCTTGGTGCCCACGATCCGAAAATCCGCTCGGTCAGTCTCGACCGGCTCAACTGGTCGATCGATCTCGCGAAGCGGTTCGGCGCCGACCAGATCGTCGTTCACCCCGGTTTCGGGCCCTACGTCCTCGGAAAGAATTTCTCGCACTGGTTCGACCGGGCCCGTCCCTCACTCGATACCGTGATGGCCCATGCCGAAAAGGCCGGGCTGCGCATCGCGTTCGAAAACATTTACGATGCTTGTCCCGGTGATCTCGCCGCGCTCATCGAACCGTATCCGGAAAAGGTCGCGGGCGTCTGTTTCGACACGGGCCATTTCAACCTGTTCTCGCAGACGGCGATGAAAACATGGCTCGAACGCCTTGGAAACCGGATGTTCGAGTGCCATCTCCACGACAACCTCGGCTCCGAAGACGACCACATCGCGGTCGAGGACGGAACCGTGAAATATGGCCCGCTGATCGCCTGGTTGAACGCCCGCGAGCCGGCGAAGCGCCCCCGCCTCACCCTCGAAATGGAGCAGAAGACGCACGTCATCAAATCCGTGACGCGCGTGAAAAACTGGTTTGCGGCACCCGTCGAATCTTTGTGATGGCAGGCTTCCTGCGACGATGTTTCGCATGAAACAACGCGCGCCGGCCGTTGAAGAACAGAAAGCCGCTATCTGAGCGTCACACGCTCCGTGCGTACCGTCCGGATCGCATCGACATTGATGGCCTTTCCGGACCGGGTCGTATAATGCGCGTTGGCCTTGATCTGCAGTACCTCGACGTTCCATCGGTTCGACGTCATGAGGCGCATTTCCGTCAGATTGAAGCAGATAGGCCTGGTGTTGAACGAGGATGTGGACTCAGAAAATCCCGTCGTCTTGTATTCCTTCATCTCGGGAGCTTCGATCGTATACCGCGCCAGCGGACCGTTCGTGTCGAGCCAGAAGGAGACGTTTGCCGATGTCGAAGCCTGATGCCGCCAGCAGTTGTAAAAGTCTGAGGGAAATTTCTGGAATTTGAGAAGGGCGATCTCCGTGAGTCCCTTTGAGAGGTAATGCAGACGGACCCGTTCGTCTATGAGTTCGGTCTGGGGCCGCGTCTGACCGATAAGGCCGCTGTACGAGATGGCGAGCTGCAGCAGAATCGTGGCAAAAACCAGCGCGAGAACGATGGCTGTTCCCTGTCTGCCGTTTGAAATATGTATTGAGGTGTCTTGCATATCAGTCTTCGCTCAACTTTGCGCGAAACGTAACCAGCGTGTAGAACTTCTCGGTCGAATCGCCTTTGTTCTTCCAGGCAACTTTCAATTTGTGGGTGTGAACCAGGTTGGCATAATTGACCGTCGTGTCAGTAAACGTCCATGTTTTCGGATCGTCCGGATTCCCGACGTCGAGATTTCGAACCGGAATCAGAAAGCTTCCTGGCCGATCACTTACGGTCAATGCCGAGGTATACGTAACACCCTCGATGGTCTCATCGCCAAGCGTCAGGGTGAGTCCGGGCGTGGCGATCGTCGAGTTGATCTCGACTCCGAGATTCAGATCGAAATGGTGAAAGGGAAACTGGAGACTGGTGTTCAGCTTTTCCTGGCAGAGATTCATGGCCCGGTTGAGCGAATCCTCTTTCGTCGTTGCCTTGACGGAAGCACCCATGACGCCGATGATCGGCAGAAACGACAGGGCAAGGATGACCACGGCGAGCATGACCTCCGTCAGCGTGACGCCATGGGTGGTCCTGCAAACGGTTGGAGTCATCAGAGGCCTCCCAGGGTGTAAGAAGCGGCTGGAATCTCGAGCCTGCTGACGATGCGCTGGACGACACGGGTTTTATCCTGCCGCGGATTCGGATGTTTGAACTCGAGCGTGATGCTCAAAAGGCTTTCCGACGCCAGGCCCGTGCGCTGGATTGTCATGTTGGCGATTTCTGAGACATCGACAATGTTCGGATTCCCGCCAAGACGGAAGTCGCCAGGGGTGGGGCCGCCCACCTGGTTGAACTTGGTGAGGTCGGGGGTGCCGTTGGTGAAATAATTGAATGGCGTGCCCGTGAAAAAGGCATGATTGGGATTGGTGGTCGAAATCATTTCGAGATTGAAAAGGCCAGGCTGACCGGGGGTCGGGAGCGCACGCACACCGTTATACAGCAGAAGGCCGGATGCTCCGGCAATGCTCGGTTTGCAAATGGTGAACAGAAGCAACCTTCGGGTATTGGCCCCAAGAGCCGCGCGGGTGATGGTGCCGCCCACGAACCCGATCTGGGAAAGCGATTCCGCGAGCTGGGGCGAGCCGGCTGGATTCACGACTGCCGCATGCGATGCCTGCTCGA
>JAKJFL010000051.1:0-11485 GCA_022704935.1 Candidatus Rifleibacteriota bacterium | reverse complement strand
TCAGGCGCGTCCGCTTCCTCTCGATCGGATGCCCCGCGGCCGGGGGCGTCGAGCCGGTCAGGATCGACGTTGCCCTGACGAAGCGGTATGGCAACTCGCTGGCGCGCGTCGCCCTGCTTCACTTCGCGCTCAAACGACTAGGCATCGAAAGCCGGGTCGGGTTCATGCAGGGCTGGAGCGTCGACGGAATCAACCCCGAGATTCCCAGCTTCGGACAGGCCGTAGCGGCAATCCTCAGGCTGGATATCGACGGGCGCACGTTCTATACCGCTTGCGATAATGACTATCTGCCGTTCGGCATGCTCGACACCGACGCGCAGGGAACGATGGCATGCTTCCTGACGGCATCCGGAACCGATTTCGCGTTCGAACGCATCCCCGAGGGCGGTGCCGGAAACCGCACGGAACGTCACATTTTCGTGCAGGTCGCCGCCGACGGTTCGATGGATGTGCGAGACGCGCGAACGGTCCACGGCCCTGGCCAGGCGGCATTGCGCGGTCTCAAGGCGGCCAAGGCCCAGGAAAGACAGAATTTTGCCGAGCAGATGGCCAAGCGGGTGCATCCCAAGGCGAAGCTCTCCGGATATGCCCTGTCGGATCTCGACGATCTGAGCGCACCGGTCACGCTGACGCTGAACTACCGGATCACGGACGGCGCCATCCGGGCGTCGGAAAACCTGATGGCGTTCCGGAACCACTGGATCGGCTACAATTCCCGCTCGGCTGGCCTCGCGACGCGAACTTATCCGCTCGATTACTACGCCACCGAGGAGACCGTGAATACGGTCGTTTTCGAACTTCCGGAAGGTTTCCGCTGGGTGCCCTGGAATCGCGACTACACCTGGAACTGCGGCTGTCTGTCATATGAATCGACCCTCACCCAACACAGACAGACTCTTCAATTCACCGACCGGTTCCGGGTTTCGCGCAAGACATACCTGCCGGGAACCGACTACCGTCATTACCGAAGCTGTCTGCAGACCATGGCGGAACTCGCGAAACAGTGGCTGATCATCGAACGCAAGCCCTTCACGCAGCCCAACGGTCTCAACGGCCCAGTCGCCCCCGACCCGCAGGGCTGAGCCGGACATGCAGGAAGCGGTGTTCGCAGGGTTCCTGCCTGCGTTCGTCATTCTCGTCCTGCCCGTGGTTTACGCCAGCGGCGAGACGACCGCCGTCTTTCTGCTCGAAATGGCCGCGGCAGGCATTCTTCTCGGCCGACTGTTCGGCATCGTCAGACATGAAGGCGCACCTCAGGCGCCAGGATTGCGCAGTTCGGACGGCCCCGCACGCCGCTTCTGGCATCTCGTGCCGGTCTGGCTGATTCTGGTCGGCCTGTCGGTCGTGACGTCCGAGAATGCGGCCGCGTCATTTCCCGCATTTCTGAAGCTGCTCGCTCTCGTGATGCTGGCCGTGGCGGCAGCAAACGACGCGGAGCGTTTCGGATGGCTGACCGGCATCTGCGTCTCCGCCGGGCTGGCGGGAATATTTCATGGTGTCCTGGCAATCCAGGAATACGTAGAAGGGGCCCCGATGCCGCTCACCTGGGCCGATCCCGCTCTGCGTTCCATCATCCGGACGCGCTGCGCCGGCATCTTCACCGATCCGAACGTGTTCGGCGCCTTTCTGGCCGCCCTGATCCCCTGGCAGATCTGCGGCCTCGCCCTCGCGACAGAAGAGTGGCGAAAGTATGAATCGCGGCTGCAGGCCTTTTTCGGAGCGGCCCTGCTGATGACAGGCATCGCCCTGCTGATGACCTTCAGCCGCGGCGCCTACCTGGCGGCGCTCGCTGGGGTCGTCATCGCGTCAGCCATCTGGAAACCGTCTCCGAAACGGCCCTGGAGCGGCGCTGCCCGAACAATTGCCATAGTAGCAGCAATATTGTTTGTCATATTCTTGTCAGGGCCGTTCAAATATCGTTTCATCAGCATCGGCAATACGAAGGATATGACGTTCTCCCAGCGCACGCTGATAAACAAGGGTATTTTGGCGGCGGCCGCGAGCGTTCCCTGGACCGGCTACGGCCTTCATACATTTTCCCAGGTATATCCAAGATTCAGATGCGTCGGCGGGGATTATCCCATGAACGCCCACAACGAGTTTCTCCAGACGTTCGTCGAAGCAGGCCCGCTCGCGGCCACCCTTCTCGCGGCTCTCAGCCTCATCATCTGGTGGAGCGTCGCGAAGCAGGCCCTCTCAGCGCCACGATCCTGGCCGGGAGGAGCGGCGGCCGGCAGCTGGGCGGTCTTTTTCCTCCACAACCTGAGCGGTTTTTCCTCCCGGATGCTGCCTACATCAGCATTTTTCGCCTTGACAGTCGGCGCGGTCATCGCCGCGGGGACCGTTTCCGAAAACCACTCCGATAAAACCGCAACGGGAGCCGCAGGCAAGCTGCAGTCGCTCGCCATCGCCCTGCTTCTGCTCTATCTTCTTTTCGTCGTCAGGGAGACCAGGCATCAGCAACAGCTCGACGCCACTTCGGCGGAGCTCGCAGCCGGGGAGATCCGCACGGCAGAGGCGCGGCTTTCAGAACTGAGGACCCAGCGTCCGACAGATCCCATGGTCTGGGCGCTTTCCGCCCGCGCCGCCGAGGCCCGTGCCGACGCAGAGGCCGCCCTCGGATATTACGCCCGGGCCGGCGAAATCAATCCTCATGAAGCACTCTTCTGGTCGGAACGGGCTCGCATCGTCGCCGCCGCTTCCGCCCCCGCCGAGGCTTTCCCCCTGATCCAGCGCGCGACCGAACTCGATCCGGCTTCCGAGCAGTTCAGGCTGGATGCCGCAAGACTGCTTCTCTCCCTGAACAAACCACAGGAAGCGCTGAACGAGCTTGACGCTGCCCTGCGCATGTCACCTGGCTTTCACGATGTCTACAGAATCTATCGACAGGTAGAGGAACTTCGCCGTCAGATCGCCGAACAAGAGCGCCCTGTTCCAACCGGGGAACCAGCCACAGAGCCAGGACTCCCGCGATGACCGTGGCCGGGTCACAGACTTCATCGAATCCCGGATGGAGAGGACGCGACTGGACAATCTGGCTGATGATCACGTCTCTCCTGCTCGTCACTCTGTTTCTCGATACCGATGGCCTCGACAGCCGTGTGACGACCGAACGGTTCACGCTTGACGGCCGCACCTACGAGGGACGGCTCTTTTCCCCCGACGGTACCATGAAGGAAGTGGTTCTCGCAGCCCATGGAACCAATTCACATCGCGAGATCTTCATGCCTCTCGCCTGGGAATGCGCGAACCGTGGCATCTCGCTGTTCACGTTCGACTCCCCAACGGTTACGACTGACGAAGGTGTCGGAATCAGAAGCAGGGAACTGGAGGCGGCATTGTCCGCCCTCAGAGCGAGCCATTCCGCGCTTCTCGCCTTTCATCTGGCCGGTCATTCCGACGGGGTTCCGCCGTCGCTGGCGTTCGCCGGGAGGTCTCATCCCAGCCTGTTCAGAAGCATGTCGATCCTCGGCTCGTTTGCAACCACCGATTCGAAGCAGATCGCCACCGTTTCGGCATTCGCCGGCACGCTCGACCAGGTGTTTCCCGTTTCCGAGATCCGGGAATCCCTCGACGAGTATGCCGCTTCGCAGACGCAGCTTCATCTCTCGCGGCTGTCGGACCACTTCACCGAACAGTATGATCCTGTCCTGATCACCGGGATCGCTGACTTCATCGCCGGCACGAACCGCTCGCCCCTCGGTGCGGCACGAAGGCTTCTTGGGCTTGCGTTCCTGGCTGTCCTGGCCTTTCTCGGAGGCACCCGGGCCGCCTGTCGGAGCGCAGTATTCAGACTGTGCTTCATCGGATGTTCCCTGGCACTCTGGCACTTCGGAAACCGCCTCGAGTGGCCACGCGGTCCCGCGGTTCTCTCGCTTCTCGGCATGCTTGCCGGGCCGATCCCGGGAGGAACGTCCCTCCGGTTCATCGCCGTTTTCTGGAGCCTCATGGCAATCAACGTCTCTGCGGCTTCCACATGGTTCCGAGATCATATTTCAAGCGATATTATATGGGCTCCTCTGATGATGTTCTGGTATCTTCCCGCATGGATCGTCAAGCTGACCCTGTTTCTGGTATCGCTGGTCCGCCGGGCCGATCCGCTCGCCCTGGATGCGGTGCCGTCACCTCTGCTGGTCATAGCCGGGATGGCCCTGGTCGTCCCGAACCTTCCCGGCCGGCTGGGCAGAATGTTCGGCTCCACGGCCTCGATGTCGCATGACAGCCGTCAGCGCACCCTTGCGTTCCTTCTCGTCTCGATCATGGCTGCGTTGTGGGTAGTCAGGTTTTTTCAGGGTTTCCTCCGCCTCGAAATCCTCGAGTCGATGGCAGGCACCTATCTGCGCACTCTTCTCCTTCCCGCGTCCTGGCTGTTGTGGAAAAGCATTTCGGCTCTTCGAACATCCGTGGGAAACGAGCAAAACAGAAATATTTCACCGGGTTGAAATATTGCGAAATAATTTCGGCAGCTTTGCGTATCATTCCTGGTGAAGGATGAAACAACCGATGCCGAACGAATCGATCATGGACCTCTACCGCCGGAATCCGAAAGAAGGATTCCGGCTGATCTATGGAGAGTTCGCCCCCAGGCTGAAAGCGTATCTGATGAGTTCGTTCGGCATCGGTTCGCAGGCATCGGAAGACATCATCCACGACGCCCTCCTGCCCTGGGTCGAAACCCCCGCCAGGATGACCGCGATCGACAACCCGACCGCCTACCTGTTCGCGTCCGTCCGCAACGGCGCCCTGCAGACAAAGCGGCGTCCAACGAACCCGCTGGACGATGAGGAACCGCCCCAGACCGCTGCCTCCGACCCGACAACCGGAATCGAAATCCGGCGGGCGCTGGCGAAGCTTCTCGAGGAACAGCGTGAAGCCGTCGTTCTGCGGGTCTGGGGCGGACTGTCCCTCGCCGAGCTGGCGGAACACCAGGGCGTCCCGTTGCAGACGGCCTCGTCCCGCTACCGATACGGCCTTGCGAAACTGAAGGAGCTCCTGTCATGGGTGGAATGAACGACAACGATCCCTTTGCAGAATCGCTGCGCAGCAGGCTTCCCCTGCCGCCGGTCTCGGACGATCTGCTCGCCCGGCTCGAACGACGGGCGGAATGGTCGCAACCCCGGTTTCAGCCTCTCATCGTCATCGGGCTGACGCTGGCAATTCTCGCCTGCCTGATATTCTATATCGTATCAAACCCATCGACTCCCGCGTCTCGAACATCCCTTTCCGAAGAGAGTCCGGCATCGTTGCCGATAGCCGTTCCGGCGAACATTCCAGTAGCGTTCGTGCCGTCGTCCGACGAGCAGTTCGAAAGCGGGCTTTCCATCATTTCAAGATGCCGTCTCGAACGCGAGCCGGCCTTCAATTTCGCCCTGGACTCGGTCGCATCTCACGGCGAGGGCCGTCAACTCACTCTCTGATATATATTCTCTAAATTATACAAGGAGGATGTTCCCATGAGAAACGCAGTGTTGGTAATCGTATCGCTCCTTCTGATCGCGCATCCGCTCATTGCCAGGCCAGGCAACGATCCGAACGGCGCCGTCCGCTACCTGAACGCGATCGGGCAACTTCCGGCTGTTTCCAACGAGGTTCTCGACGAGTTCGGCAAGATCGAGAAATTCGAAGACATGAGCAATCTCGGCAGTGCTTCGGCCGCGCTCCTGCGCGAGCCGAAAGTGAAAAGCGCGATGGATCTTCTCCGACTCGGCGCCGCCTGCCAACAGTGCAATTTCACTCCCGACGATCGCCAGCTCTTTTCCGACTTCATCCCGCCCTACCGTCGCCTCCGCCAGCTTGCACGGCTTGCCCGAGCCTGGGCCTGGCAGCAGGAAAAAGACGGCAGGCCCGAAGCCGCGTTCGACACGCTGACCTCGACGTTCATGCTCGGCCAGCATGTCGAGGACAACGGCATCATCATCAGCACCATGATCGGAGTCGCCATCCGCAAGATCGCCGCGAATGCGCTCATCGAGTTCCGCACGCGACATCCGGAAGAGATCTGGAAAACCCGCCTGACGGATTTCTTCAAGCGCATCCCCCGCCCCGCCGTGGATCTGAAGGCATCCATCGAGTATGAGCGCACGGGGTTCCTGAACACGCTCCGTGACGCGAAAACAAATCCGGAGATCTTCCGTGACATCGGCATGGAGCTCGACTTGCCCGCATCGGCAAGTATCGCGGCAAAACCAGACATGACCAAAGCCTGTCACGCGAATCTTCGCGTCCTCATGGGAGCTCTCGAAATGCTGAACATGGATTATTCCCAGCCGCTTCCGGCAACGATCTCGGAGAACCTCCAACCGAGTCTCGTCCAACTCGGATATCTGAAAACCCCCGCGGTCTGCCCCGACGGCGGAAAATACGATCTGACTGGCCTCGATACGGAAACTCCGCGCGCGACCTGTTCTCTGCACGGCAATCCCGAAGTTCCCTCCGAATCCGCGATCCGCGAAGATAACGATAAGAAGGAGCGCACGGCGGCGTATCTGATCCACCTGGCCGCAACCCCCGATTACGATCGGATGATGGACGAATGCTCGAACATGTATACCGAACTGATCGCCGTCGATCCAAACGCCGCCGATGCCGAAGCGAAATTCGAAAACATCCGGAAACGTGTCGAGTCGTCGGAAAACATTTTCATCAGAAACGGCATCCCGAACCTGCAAAAGGCCTTTGTCGAGGTGAAAAACCTCCAGGAGATGATCGACCGTCTTCTCAGGTAACCGGGGCAACAGGATCCGCGAATCGATCAGACTCCCGGGGAGCGCCGGCATGTTGTCATGCCGGCGCATTCCTTTCATGCCGCGGTTTCCTGGTGTCGTGAAGATTGTCAAACATCAGTTTGAGTGTTAGGATTCCACGTTGAGGATTCTCCGGGAGGCTCGATATTTGCCAATGGAACATTTGCCAGCGGGAACGCTGGAGCTTCTGGCTCTGGTGTTTGCAGCGTGCTTCTTAGCCGTACTCGCCATCCGGTTCTTTCTGGGTCGATGGCGCAAGGCATCCGAAGAACGGCTTCGCATCGAGTGGCAAAAAAAGCGAGACCGGCTCATTTTTCTTATGAATGTCGAAACGCCGGCAGCAGAACAGCGCAGGGAGGCAGAAGCCCTGATCGGGGCGATCCAGTCGGACGAAGAGCGCGTGCTTGCCGACAGACCGTTGGCGGCGGCGCTGATCAGGGGAAAGCTGTTGTCCGGAGACTTTTCCAAAGCCGAAAAGCTAATCAAATCGGCGTCGCAACGGCATCCCGACACGGCCGTCCAGTGGCAGGACCTTGGAATCGATCTCCTGGTCGCCAGGAAAGCATCTGACCCCCAGTCCGTCGAACGACTCCAGGATGCCTGCATCCGCAACCCCGCACGAGAGGCTTGGGGAAAACGCTTGCTTTCGCTCATGTCGACCGGAGCCTCGCTTTCCCGTTCGGCAGGGCAGGCCATCTGGGCCTATTACCAGGCTCATAGCGACTCCCGGGCCCTTCAATACCTTGGAGACTCGTACGAGAAGAAGAAGCTGTTCAACAGGGAGTCCCTCCCCGTCTTTCAGGTGCTTGCCGATGTCGAGAAGAAAAAGGTCAAATGGCAGTATGCTCTCGCACGGTGTCTCTACGAGTCAGGCGACCAGGCCGGAACGGATCAAGCTCTTCAGCTTGCCATTTCCCTCGATTCGTCCTATCAGCCCGCGATCGAGTTTTTCCGCCGGCTCATGCAGCAGCGTTCTCCTGTTCCCGAGGGAACGGCTGCAAGCTCGATTCCGCACAATCCGACGGACACCGCAGCCGCTCGTGACATTCATGCCAAAAGCGATATCGGCGCCTCAGCCCCCCCCCGACAAGGGGTCATTCCTCCCGCCACGTTATGTCCAGGTGGTGGAAATCGGCCGTGGCGGCATGGGAACGGTATACCGGGCTTTCGACGACGTCCTGGCGAGAGAGGTCGCTATCAAGACGCTCAACGATGATGTCGCCGGATCGGACCCGGCCCTCCGGGAGCGCTTCCTCGGCGAGTCGAGAATTCTGGCAGCCCTCGATCACCCCTCCATTCCAAAAGTGTTCGACGTTTCCGTCAACCCGCCCATTTTCATCGCCTTCGAGTTCATCCGGGGCGAAAACCTCCGTTCGCTTCTCGAATCAGGCCCTTTCCCGATCGAAAACGCCCTGAAAATCGGCGGAGAAGTGGCGGAAGGCCTTCATCACATCATCGAACGCGGCGTTCTCCACCGCGACATCAAGCCGGAAAATATACTCATCGATATTTCCGGTCACTCCCGCATCGTCGATTTCGGCCTCGCGCATGGGTCGATGAAAGCACAAATGACCCATACGGGAGTCGTCATGGGAACACCCTGGTATCTCGCTCCCGAGCGGCTGCGCGGACAGTCGGCGACGCAGGCCAGCGAGATATTCGCCTTCGGCGTGATGTTGTTCGAAATGATCTGCGGCCGACGCCCCTTCACCGGTGATGACGTCAGAGTAATCCTGGTCCAGGATCCCCCCAGACCGCGCGATCTGAGACATGACTGCCCGCCCCGCCTCGAGGTTCTGATGCTCGACTGCATCAGCAAGAATCCCAACAATCGCCCTCCCAACTTCAAGGAGATCAACGCCGAACTCACGGCCATGCCAAAGGATATATTCTGATGAAGCTCGTGTTGAAGGATCACAACGGCAATCTGCTGCATGCAAGCACCATTTCTTCAAAAACCGGGGACATCAAGATCGGTCGCACCGAGTCCTGTCAGATCCGGCTCGGCTCTCTGAACATCTCCAGAGAACATCTGCTCGTCCGCTGTGACGCACAGGGACAGGTTCTCATCCAGGACCTCCACAGCACCTTCGGAACGCCCATCAACGGCATGAAAATTCAGCCGGGCATCTTCCTGCCGTTCCAGCCCGGCTCGGTCGCCCAACTTTCCCAGGACGTCTTCCTTTTTCTCGAGGCCGACCAGGAGTTCGGCATGGCCGGCATCGCCGATCTGAAGTCCTCCCAGGGGGGAACCAGCGATCCGCCGGTGTTTCCCTTCTTCCTCAGCCGGAACGAGAACCTGGTCCGGGAAACCTTTCAGGATCTGCGTTTCAGGCTGCCACAGGATGTCCAGAGCGAAGTGGATTCGACGGAAACGGTCATAAAAAGTCGCATGCGCGAGTTGAGCGCGGTCCTGGAAGTCAGCTTCGCCCTCAGCTCGATCACCAATTTCCAGCGGCTGCTCGAATATACGATCGATATGGCCCTCGAGGTCACCGGCGCCGAACGCGGCGGTCTCATTCTCTTCAACGAACAGCGGCAGATGTTCGAAATGGCCGTGTTGCGCAGACTGGGCACCGGCGAAATCGAGCAGGACATGAAGACCTCCGGAAGCCTTATCAGGCGCTGCTTTCAAACTGGCGAGACGGTGGTCATCCGCGACACGTCCACCGATCCGGCGGTCGCGGGCAACCAGAGCATCGTTCTCAACAAGATCCTGTCTCTCGCCGTGACGCCGCTGAAAATCCAGTCGGTGATCATCGGCGTCCTGTATCTCGACAACCGGCTGTCGGCCAACACGTTCACGGACCGAGTGCAGGAGCTGCTGCGCGTGTTCGCGGCGCAGGCATCCCTCGCCATCCACAATTCACGACTTCTCTACCTCGCGACCACCGACGGGCTGACCGGTCTCCTGAATCACAAGCACTTTCTGAACCGTCTCCTCGAGGAGTTCTACCGGGTCAGGCGCCACGGTTCCACGCTTTCTCTTCTCATGCTGGACATCGACCATTTCAAGAGGTTCAACGACACCTACGGCCACATCGTCGGCGACAAGGTGCTGCGACACGTAGCCCAAATCCTTCGCGACAAGCTGCGCATCCATGATCTCGCCGCCAGATACGGAGGCGAGGAGTTCTCGATACTCCTCCCCCAAACCGATCTCACGGGCGCATCCCACCTGGCCGACAAGCTGTTGTCGGCCATTTCATCCAATCCCCTCGTTCATGAGGGAAAACCGCTCGAAGTCACCATCAGCATCGGAGCCGCCGAATTCGATCCGAAGGGGATGGACAGGCCGTTGGTACTTGTGAAAGCCGCCGACGCCGCCCTCTACGAGGCAAAAAAGCGCGGCAGAAACCAGGTCCAGCTCTACCCGATCGTCTGATCCGCCATCGAAGCGGCAATGCACCTGGGCTCCCACTCCTCCCGTTTTCATCATCGCCAGGGAAAAGGGGTGCCGCATGCCCGGGACCTTCGCGTCCTGCCCGCGCGCTCGAAGCAGAGTGACGTATTTTTCATGTTTTCCTCGTATTCAGGGAGAGATGCACTTCTGCCGATAACTGATCCGTCGTATGACCAGAAAACGTCTCATCCTGCTGTTCGGACTCTGGCTGGCCGCCTCGGCGCTGCCGGCCGATGCCGCCATGGATTACGCGCTCGAAAACAAGCTTTCGGCGTCGATTTCGAACGCGGAAGGCCTGTATCAGGCGGGGCAGTGGGACAAGGTCCTGACACTGGCCCGTCAGATCATGAAGGAAGCGCCGGCGGACCATCCGTCACGTCAGCGAGCGTATGATCTGATCATTCTCGCCACCGACAGCCGCAGCCGTGAACAACTCGGCGAGCAGCAGGCGGCCACGACAAAGAAAAACAAACAGACCGCCGAACAGCTCGTAGCCGAAGGCTCGAAGCTGATGGGCGAGAAGAAATTCACCGAGGCCCTCGACAAGTTCAAGAACGCCGTCCGCAGTTACGGCGGCGACGCCGAAACGTGGTATATGCTCGGCTATGCATTCCAGCGCACCGACAAGCCCTACGAGGCATACGGCGCCTACAAGCAGTGCTTCAAGCTCAACGACAAACATCCGCGTGCGCTGTTCCACCTCGCGGAGCTGGCTTTCTCATTCAAGAAATCGGCCGAGGCCGAAGATTTCGCCCGTCGCCTGATCGGCGAGATCGAAACGCAGCTCGACCAGCTGAACGGCCTGTTTTACGAACAGCGGGCGGCGAACCTCAACGACAAGGCGATCGCCACGGCGCGCAAGATCGCGGCCTACAAGCGCAACCTCGGCCAGGCTTCCTACATGCTGGGTCTGCTGACGGAAACCCGCGGCGCCCTTCCCGACGCCAAGACGGCCCTCGAACGCACCGTGAAGCTGAATCCGACCTCGATGGACGGTTACTACCACCTTGGAAAAGTGTATCTGCGGCTCGGCATTCTGCACCAGTCGACCGTCGCGTTCGAGCAGGCGATCCTGATCGGCGAGAACGCGCTCAAGGAGAACCGGGCGAAAGCGAAGAAACTGCTCGATGACGGCAAATCCGATGCTGCTGTCGAGGCGGAACTCCGCACGAAGGCGATGTCGGGCCGTCTCGCACTGTGCTACTACGGGCTTGCCGTCGCCGAGCACCGGCGCGATGACGTGACGACGGCCCTCGAACAGATCGACAAGGCTCTCGAGCTGAAACCTGAATTCCTGCAGGCGCGGTTTGCCAGGGCCGTGTTCCTGGCCACGAAGCGG
>JAKJFL010000050.1:0-11487 GCA_022704935.1 Candidatus Rifleibacteriota bacterium | reverse complement strand
CGGCAGACCAGACAGTCGCCGTTCTGCATGTGGTAATGCAGAGCCGCGTCGGCTCGCTCGTGGACCTGGCCGGGAACGATCGGCAGGCCCACCACCTGCGAGTGCGGATGCTGGAGCGACGCGCCTGATTCATCGCCGTGGTTCTTGAACAGGATCACGTGTCGGATTCGCGGATCGGCGTAAAAGGCCCGGAATCGTTCCCGATATGCCCAGATCAGCTTTTCCGCGTGCTCAGGCGGGAACAGGGCCAGGGGGCGGTTGTGGAGTGGCGTTTCGATGATCACCTCGTGCAGGCCGACGCCGCTCACGGTCTCGCCCAGCGGCTCGTTGCGAGGAGCGACCTCGCCGACCGGCGACAACACCGAAAACTTGTTAGGCACCGACCGGATCAGCCAGTTCCCGTTGTCGGAACACAGCCTGAACCGTTCTTCCGTCGTCAGGTGCTCGTTGCCCCTGCAGAACGGGCACGACTCCTGGTAGGCCGGAATTTCCGCCTGCTGTTTCGGCTTCGCCAGATCGCCCGGCCGCTTCGCCCGCTCGGGTGCGATCACCGCCCACTCGCCGGTCAACAGATTATGCCGAATCTCCGACATGCTTCTGCTCCTCTCATACATCGAAACTCTCTTTTTTCTCGCCCGTCCCTTGTTGTCGCGATGGCGGGGCGGGTTTCACGTCCGCCCTGCGGCCCTTTTTCCGTAACTATACTCCCTCCGGCAGAGTGGGGCAAATGAAGAACCTCGGTCTTGCCATGCACGACCAGAAGCTCATGCGCTTGTCCCACTGCTTGTGAGTTTTGGCATGCGGGAGTGATTTCGGGTATACTGGTGTCAGAGATAAACCGTCCCCCCGGACGGTTGATGTGTGAGATGGCTCTTTCAGACGGGTTTCCCTCATCGGTCGACGCTGGAATCGCGTATGCGTCTTTGGGCCGATGGCTGCGGACGTCGGAATGTTCGCCTGAAAATCCGTATCTAGCGGGAGGATCGCATGTGGGAAAAATTGACGCAGGCCATTGAACACGCTGATGTCGAGGCTGTCCGGCTGTATCTCACTCAGGAACCCGAGTGCGCCAAAAAGCGCAATTATCACGATGAGACCCTGCTCCATTTCGCCGCGGGCGTCGGCTCGTTCGAAATCGCCGTCGAACTTCTCCAGCGCGGGGCAAGCGCCGATGTTCCCGACGAGTTCGGCTGGACGCCCCTGCACCAGGCCTGCGCGCGCGGGGATGTCGACATCGTGAAGCTGTTCATCGACTCCGGTGCCAATATCGAGGGAATTTCCAAAAAGCACGAAACAGCCCTGCACCTGGCGGCGCACGACGGCAAAGAGGACGTCGTCAAGCTGCTCCTGGAAGCCGGAGCGAACCGGGAAGCGCGGAGCGAACATGGCGAAACCCCCCTCCACATGGCGGCGGCGGACGGCCACACGGCGATCATGCGGATGCTTCTCGAGGCGAAGGCCGATGTGAACGCAAGAACCCTTGCCGGGGAAACTCCCCTGCACCTGGCGGCTCGCGAAGGAGATATCGACGTTGCCGACCTGTGCCTGGGTCATGGAGCAAACCCGGAAATCGAAGACAATCAGGGCAACAACTTCCTAGAAACCGCGGTCCGGGCGGGAAAACGTGATTTCCTCGAGCATTTTTCGGGACTCGAGCTGCATGGCCCGGGCTCTCATGAACCATTCCCCAAGGTCGGGAAAGACGTTCGCCGGACGACCGCCATGCCGGCGGTCGATCTCCGGGATGCACACCAGAGCCAGGGAGACCGGCCACAGCCGGGCAAGCCCGAAGCCTACAAAAAGCCCGAGGCGAATCTAGAAGACCACGTCTGGACGAAACTGGTCCAGGCGATCGAGCGCAACGATCTCGAAGCCGTGCAGCAGCTGCTGTCTCAGGAGTCCGACTCGGCCCTGAGGCACAATTATCATCACGAGACCCTGCTGCACTTCGCGGCCGGCATCGGCTCGCTCGGGATCGTGAACGCGTTCCTCGAGCATGGAGCGAAAGCCGATGCGCCCGATGATTACGGCTGGACGCCCCTGCACGAGGCCTGCGTCCAGGGGCACGCCGAGATCGTGGCGCGATTCATCGCGACGCATGCCAATCTCGAAGGGGTTTCAAAAAAACATGAGACGCCGTTGCATCTGGCGGCCAGTCATGAGGTGGAACCCGTCGTGAAGCTTCTCCTGGAAGCCGGGGCGAATATCGAGGCGCGGAACGATCACGGAGAAACCCCGCTCCACGGTGCGGCCGCTATCGGCAACAGGTCGATCATGCAACTGCTCCTCGAAGCTGGTGCCGACGTGAACGCGAGAAACCTCGCCGGCGAAACCCCGCTGCACCTCGCCGCCCAGGACGGCGACGTCGATGTGGCCGAACTCTGCCTGAGCTTCGGCGCGAATCCCAAAGAAGAGGACAAACAGGGGAAAAACTTCATCCAGGTCGCGGTCCGGGCCGGGAAACGGCCGTTCCTCGACCATTTCGCTAACCTCGATCTGAAGGGCTATGAACACCAGCCGGGGCCCGCTGCGCCGTCGACCGAGGCACCTGACGGCCGGCAGCAGCACAGGACCGCCACATCCCGGAGCATCAGGCCCAGCATCATCATGAAGGTCCAGGACGTCGTTGCCGGCATGATGGACCCGAAACGGGGGATGCTGAACGTGTTTTTCCTCGGGTCGGAAAAGCCGGGCAACTGGTTCCTGCTCGAACTGCTCGACACGCTGCTCTGGTTCTTCGCTTTTCCGCTCCTTATCTTCATCATCTGGATGGGCTTCCATCAGAAGATCATTCCCGGCCTGGTGACGTTCTCCGGCGCCGGCCAGGCCGAATCAATGATCCTCCTGCTCCAGACGGCGCTGAACACCCTGATCGTGCTTGTCGCGACCTCGCTTCTCGTCGAGACGGGCAAGGATTCCGTGCCCCTGCCGCATTATCTCCACTATCTGCGGGAAAACGTGCGCATGCGCGTCATCCAACTGGCCGTGATCGACGCATTTATTTTTCAGCGTATAACTGTGAATGATATATTCTGGCAGACATATTTCCCGTTCTGGGCCGGATTCATGGCCCTCTACGGCGTTTCATTCCTGTCTTGGTGGGTGGATACGGGCGGAACGGCGCCGGCTCCGAAATCCCGACACACGGGCCTGCACAAATCCGCCTGAGTCTCGCCGGCGTGTTCAGCAGACGGGTGTCGGCCTTTTGCGACGAAGAAAGGCAAGCAGCGAATTCAGCAGGGGTGTTGCAGTCTGCGACTGGCGCATGACCAGCGATAAGCTTCGTTTCAGGTTGAGAGGCGTTGCCACTTCGACGAGCCGCCCATGAGAAAGATCCCGGTCGACGGCAAGGCGTGACAGGCAGGCGACGCCCAGGTTGGCCGCCGCCGCCTGCTTGATTGCCTCGGTGTGTCCGAGCTCGAGCTTGACGCAAGGCTTCAGTGCGGCTTTCGCCATGGCCGCCTCGAATACTTCCCGGGTGCCGGAACCGCGCTCGCGGGCAAGCCACGCGGCGTGCCCGAGATCCGATGGGCGCGCCCTGCGTCGTCTTGCCCAGAGATGTCGGGGTGACACGATGACGACCAGTTCATCATCGCGCCAGTGACAAACCGACAGGCCCGGCAATACTTCGGGGCCTTCGATCAGGCCGAGATCGAGATGCCCTGCTTCGACGCTCTCTTCTATCTGATGCGTGTTTCCTATCATCAGTTCTACACGCGCGCGACGATACCGGCGGGTGAAAGCGCCGATGAGCGATGGAAGCAGGTAGTTGCCGATCGTAGTGCTGGCGCCCAGTCTGAGCAGACCGGCAGGATTGCCTTCCTCGCTGGCCATGCGTTCCGACAGAAGTCTCATGCGGGCCAGCACCGCTTCGGCTTCCTCCAGGAGGAGCCGTCCGCGGTCATTGAGCCGCAGATTCCGGCCGATTCGGGCAAAAAGCTCCCCATGACACAGGCGCTCGGTCTCGGAGATGGCGAGGCTGATCGCCGACTGGGTGAGCCCCAGTTCCTCGCCGGCCCGCGTTGCGTGCTCTAGCCGCGCGACCGCCACGAAGATTTCGAGTTGGCGCAGAGTGAGGTCGATGCGTTCCTGATGAAGCGACATAATCATAAGTATAACTTATTAAAAGAATAAAAAATATGAATTTTTCATAATGAATCGAATGGGATAGGGTTGAGGTATCCGAACGATGGAGAACGCGATGAACATCCTGTCGAAGCATCAGATCGCCTTTTTTGCAGCCCTGGCACTCTGCGTCATTCCTGGTGTCACCCCTGTAGTCTCGCTGGTGGGCGGCGTCGCCTTCGGGCTTCTTCTGGGAAACCCGTTCCCGGCCGCCTCATCGAGATGGAACAAGCGGCTTCTCCAGATCGCCGTCGTCGCCCTTGGCTTTGGGGTGCCGCTTTCGCAGATTCTGAACCAGGCATGGGACTCGATCCCCGTCACGATCTGTGGACTCGTGACGACGCTCGCCCTTGGAACGGCGCTGGGTGCGCTGATCGGCGTCGAACGGAACACCACGCTTCTGGTGTCGTTCGGCACCGCGATCTGCGGCGGAAGCGCGATCGCGGCGATGGCTCCGGCCATCAGGGCAAAAGACGAGGAGATCGCGATTTCCCTGGCCACGGTGTTCCTGCTGAATGCGGTGGCCCTTCTCGCCTTTCCCCTGGTCGGACATGCCGTCGGCCTGACGCAGCATTCATTCGGCGTTTGGTCCGGTCTCGCCATTCACGACACGAGCAGCGTCGTGGGAGCTGCCAGCAGCTATGGGGCCGCGGCGCTGGATGTCGGGGTCACGGTGAAACTGACCCGCACCCTCTGGATCATGCCTTCGGTGCTTCTGGCAGGCATTCTTTCCCGCTCGAGGGAAAAAGCGGCTTTTCCCCTCTTCATCCTGGGCTTTCTGGGCGCGGCGATCGTGAATTCCATGTTCCCGGCAGGGAGGGAACTCTGGGCGATGATCGCCGCAGGTGGACGGCAGCTTCTTGTCGTGACGCTGTTTCTCGTCGGATCAGGCTTGTCCCGCAAGGTTCTCGACACGGTCGGATTCCGCCCGCTGGCTCTCGGCGCCGTACTCTGGATTCTCGTCAGCCTGGCGACGCTTGCCGCGATCACAAGCGGCTGGGCATGAACTTTATCGCGTAACCACCAGCTGTCGAAGCCCGATCTCGAACAGGACGGCGTTGATGACCGCCAGGTCGTCGTCGAAGCCGAACGGGTCGTCGAGATCGTTCGCCGCGTCCTCGTTCTCGACGAAATACCGTATCGCGCCGACGAGAAGCGCGCGCTGCGTCTCCGAAAGCGAGCCGTATGCGTTGAGGGCCGTGTCGAGGGCCGTCGTCATGCGTCCGATCAGCTGGAGGTTCAGCGGGGCCGGGCCCAGGTGACGTTCGGCGGTCTGGAGGTGACGCCGCATGGCCTCGCGCAGCTCCTCCAGTTGTTCCTCGGGAACCACCTGCGCCAGTTTTTCGAACAGCTCGCGACATTTTTTCGGCACCGTCGCCGGAATTACCGATGAAACAGGGATGTCGTTCGGAGTCATAATCACTCTCCTCGTCAGAATTTCGGCCGCCTGTCACCCTGCCGGCGGCCTGCCCGTCCGTGATATCGTATGTGTATTTATTGATATTTTCTTCAAATCGCTTCGCCGCGGGATTCGAAACGGCCGGCGCGGGTTCAACTTCTGAATCCGCTTCCGCCGCGGAGGTCCCGGCAGGTTTGAGTGAGCCGAGAAACTCCTCGGTCATTTCGATGAGTTCGTCGCCCTCTTCCCCCGAAAGCTGCAGCAGCACGGCCTGCGGGTCTGCCGGGTTCAGCGCGATTCTCCGGTAGAACACCGCGTTCGCGTTCAGCAGGGCGCCGATATCGGGGCGCCTGGCCGGGTCGAACTCGAATCGCAGGCGGTTCAGAACGCGCGACACCTTGCGGACGCCGGCCTGGCCTGCGAGAAGCCTCAAACGCGTGACGGCGAACAGTCGCCCGCCCTCGACCGGCAGCTCGCCGAACCGGTCGGTGACCTCTTCGCGCAGCAGGTCCAGCAGTCCGAGATCCGCGCACCGCGCCAGCCGGGCGTACATCTCGATGCGCGTTTCCTCGTCGGGCATGTAATGGGCGGGGAACAGCGCCGAAACGGGAATCTCGATCGAGACCTCGGGCGCCCGCACGGTTCCACCGCCTCGCAGGCGCGTGACGGCTTCCTCGAGCAGTTCGATATACAGCGCGAATCCGACCGCCGCGATGTGGCCGCTCTGCTCCTCGCCGAGCACGTTGCCGGCGCCGCGAATCTGGAGATCGCGCATGGCGATCCGGAAGCCCGATCCGAGCGCCGTGTGCTCCTCGATCGTGGCCAGCCGCTCTGCGGCTTCCTGCGTCAGCCGTTTTCCCTTCGAGTAGAAGAAGAACGCGAACGCCTGACGGCTCGAACGGCCGACCCGGCCGCGCAGTTGGTACATCTGGGAGAGGCCCAGCCGCTCGGATTCGTCGACGATCAGCGTGTTCGCGTTCGGGATATCGAGGCCAGACTCGACGATCGTCGAGGCGAGAAGCACGTCGAACTCACCCTTGATGAAGGCGAGCATCGTCCGCTCGACCTCCTCTTCGGCCATCTGGCCATGCGCGACGCCGACCCGTGCCTCGGGAACGAGATCGCGTAGAAAAGCGGCCTTTCGATCTATCGTTTCGACTCTGTTGTAAACGTAGAACACCTGGCCGCCGCGTTTCAGCTCCTCGATGATCGCCCGTTTCGCCCAGCTCGGGTCGAAGGGGGCCACGTAGGTCTGCACCGGCCGCCGCTGCTCGGGCGGGGTGTCGATCACGCTGATCTGGCGGATTCCCGACAGGGCCATCTGAAGCGTGCGCGGAATCGGCGTCGCGGCGAGGGTCAGCACGTCGATGCTCGACTTGAACTGTTTGAGCTTCTCCTTGTGCTTGACCCCGAACCGCTGCTCCTCGTCGACAATCAGCAGGCCGAGATCCTTGAAACGCACGTCCGACGACAGGATGCGGTGTGTGCCGATCAGCACGTCGAGCTTGCCGGCCGAGGCTTTCTTCAGGGTCTCCTTCTGGTCGGATGGTTTTCGGAGCCTGCACACGAGGTCGACCGAGACCGGGAACCCGTCGAATCGGTTCAGAAACGTCTGGTGATGCTGGAACGCGAGCAGGGTGGTGGGGGCGAGCACGGCGACCTGCTTGCCGGCGCACACGGCCTTGAACGCGGCGCGCATCGCCACTTCCGTTTTGCCGTAGCCGACATCGCCGCAGATCAGCCGGTCCATCGGCGTGTCTGCCTCCATGTCGGTCTTGACCGACACGATCGCCTTGTCCTGGTCGGGGGTTTCGTTGTGGGGAAACCGTTCCTCCATCTGCATCTGCAGCTCGCCGTCGGGCGGGAACGCGAAGCCGGGACCGGCGTGCCGCTTCGCATACAGGTCGAGCAGTTCGCGCGCGATCAGCTCGACGTTTCTCTGCACCCGCCGCTTCTGGCCTTCCCAGACCTTCGAGTTCAGGCTGTGAACCGCGGGGCGCACGCCTTCCATGCCGATGTATTTCTGGACCTTGTGCACCTGGTCGGTCGGCACATACAGCTTGTCGGAGCCGGCATACTGAAGGAGCAGGTATTCGCGCGTCGTGCCGGCCGCCGTCATCGTCTGGATGCCGCGATACTCGGCGATGCCGTGTTCGGAATGGACCACCAGATCGCCCGGCACGAGCTGGGAAATGAACGCCTGTGCCTTGTCGGCCGTCGCGTGCCGCCTGACCGAAGGTTTGGCCTGGGTCGGGTAGATGTCGTCCTCGCCGAGAACGATCAACTTCTCGGCGCGGGCCGTGAAGCCCCGCCGGCCGGGGCCTTCGAGCAGGACGATCTTCCCGTATGCCAGCTGCCATGGAAATCTTGGGTTGATGAGCGGCAGTTTCCGCTCGCCGAGCAGGCCGCGCAGGTTGTGATACCGCTCGGAGTCGGCGATGACGATCGCGACCGCCCAATTTTCGCGAACGAGCTTCTGAAGCTCTTTCAGCAGGGATTCGCGCGTTGGGTCCGCGGCGGGCGGCAGAGGCTCGACGTCGAAGGCGAGACCGGCCGGGTCCGGCTGGCGGAATCGGCTGAACGCCGCTGCGTTTCTCGCCTTCAGCGACTCGAGAATCGGCCCGACTTCGTGGTAATACGCGTCCGGCGGCAGGAGGGGCACCAGCTCGCGCGCTGCCGAATACCTGATCCGCTGGTCGGAGATGAAGGTTTCGAGCTCCTCGCCGAACTGGTCGTGGTTTTCGATCAGCAGACGGGCGGTGGGCCAGGCATCCCAGAGAAATGAATGGCCTGGCGCGAAGAAGGGGGCCAGTTCCCTGATGTCGCGACTGTCCGGACGGCCCGAGAATCGCTCGAGGCGCCGCTGGAGCAGTTCGGCCTTCGTGGCGTCGAGACCGGCGATCGCCGCCTCGATGGCGGCGACCGCGGAGCGGTGCGTCTCCTCGTCGAGCGGGTGTTCGAGCGCCGGGGTGAGAACGGCCCGGGTCAGTTTCTCGAGTGTGCGTTGCGTATCGGGGGAGAAGCTCTTCACGGTTTCGAGCTCGTCCCCGAAAAAATCGAGTCGCACCGGAAGCTCCGCATGCGGAGAGAACACGTCGACGATCCCGCCGCGAACGGCGAACTGGCCCGGCTCGTTCACGAGGTTCGACCGTTCGTACCCGAGCCTGGTCAGCTTTGTGGCCAGTTCGCCCGGCTTGACGACATCGCCGGCCGCCAGGCGGAACGTCGCATCACGCCAGGCGCGCGGGCTCATGAACCGCTCGGCCGTCGCGCAGACGGGAGCAATGACCACGCCTCCGCCCGCCGCCTCCATCGCGAACGCGGCCAGACGTCCACGGGCGACTTCGGCCTCGGCAGCGGTCTGGTCGTAGATGGACGCGCGATCTGGCAGGAATGTCGCGACGCGTCCGGCGCGCGAACCGAGCCAGGTCCTGGTTTCCTGGGCGAGACGCACCGCCCGTTCGACCGTCGGAACGAGGACTAGCGTGACCCGCGCCTGGTGCGCCAGCCACGCCAGCAGCATCGGGGCCAGAGCGCCTGACAGGCCGGTGAACGGCCCTTCCGGGCAGCGTTCCAGACCGGAGAAAAGCGCGAGCACCGGCTGCCCTTCGCCGGTCGTTCCGTTCACAGAGATTGTCGCCATGCCGTTCGTCGCGCGCCGCCTGCGCTGATTGGAAGAAGGTTTGCACCTGTCCTGACGGGTGTGTATAATACCCGATGCAGAGCATACGTCATGCCTCGCCGGGCCGTCAAGAAGCCGCTCCCGGACGTGCTACGCGAACGACCTCCCGGCACGCGACGGCGGGGTCATGACGAATAGCAGGGAAAGGAACCGCCGTGAAGCGCACGCCGACCGATCTGAACGCACATCTGCTGACGAACCTGGTTCTCGTCGGGGTTCTGCTGATATCCGTCTGGCGTGGCCAGGCACCGTTCGACACCGTCATCCGCCTGCCGAGCCTTCTCTTCATTCTGGTCATCATCAACACGGTCCTCCTGTTTCGCGGCTCTCTCTTCGGCACCGAAGAGGGCGGGCTTGCAGGCCGTACAGCCGATCGCAGGCCGGGCCATGGTCCGAAAGGCGAGATCGCAACTCTCAGGAACATCCTCAATGCGCGGACGGTCGATCGCGATGCGTCGCTTCCCGCCGACGCTCTTGGGGGCCTTCTCGGCGTCTCGGGCCAGGCCGGCATGAGTCTGTACATGCTCGACGAGGGCGGCGCCTTCACCCAGTTGGCCGCCTGCGGCACCCTCTCACCCCAGCTCTCGGCGGCCCGGTTCGTCTTGCAGAACGGTGAACTGAGGCTCTTCCACCCGGCCGGCCTCGGCGACGAGATGCTCTGCCGCTGGGAAACCGCGCCGCGCTGCTTCCGGCACGCCTCCGCGGTCACCATGCTCTCCGTTGAGCTGATGCCGCTCTCTTTCTACGGCAACTTCCGCGCCCTCCTCGTGGCCCTCCCGGGAAACGGCGGAAAAACGATAGGCCGCCATATCGATCCGGAATCGGCCGCCCTGTTCCTCGAAAGTGCGCTCGCACGCTGGCAGGCTTCCATCCGTGCTTCGGAGGGCCGGGCGCTCGACGCCCAGACGGGCCTTCAGCGAGCCGAATGGTTCAAGGAGTCGTTCGAGATCGAAGTCGAACGTTCCGAGCGGTATCACCAGAACCTCACGCTCATGCTCGTCGACCTGTCTCCGTGTGACGACCTGCCGGCCGCCCAGCGTGATGCCCTGCGAATCGCCGTCGCGACGGCCCTGCGCGACTCGCTGCGCCGGCTAGATCAGGCCTTCGTCGGCAGCCGCCCGAACAGGTTCGCGGCCATACTCACCGAGACGAATATCGAGGTTGCGAACCGCGTGACCGAGCGCGTGCGCCAGGCCTTCGCCGCCGGGATCGCCACGCTTCGCGGCCTGAATCCAAGGCTTGCAGTCGGAATCGCCGCCTACCCGGTCGATGCGACGCACGGCGACGGGCTACGCGAAATGGCCGAGGAGGCCTTGAACGAAGCCGTCAGAAACGGAAAACCAGTCGTGGCATACGGTGAAATATATATGAACGCCGGGGCGATCCCACCCCATTCAGGAGAAAAGAAATGAGCGGCTCTCATCTCGTCCAGATCCGGTTCCAGCTCAACGGCCGAAACGCCGAAGCCGAGGTGGAACCGACCACGACCCTGCTGGAACTCGTCCGCCGGGTCTTCCGGCTCACCGCGGCGAAGGAAGGCTGCGGAAAAGGCGAGTGCGGCGCCTGCACCGTGCTTCTCAACGGCGAGCCCGTAAACAGCTGTCTCAAGCTCGCGGCCTCCCTCCGCCCGGAAGACCGCGTGGAAACCCTCGAAGGACTCGAGAAAGACCCGCTCATGACGACCGTCCAGCAGGCGTACGTCGATGCCGGGGCCGTCCAGTGCGGGTTCTGCATCCCGGGGATGGTCATGTCGTCCTACTCCCTGCTCAAGCGTGTTTCTCAGCCGACCGAGCATCAGATCAAGGAAGCCCTCTCCGGCAACATCTGCCGCTGCACCGGCTACCGGAAGATCGTCGCGGCCGTCAGGCAGGCCGGAAACGCCGCCCCGAACGGGGCGAAGGGAGGCAGACCATGAACGCCGCATCATCCGCCATCCGGTACCATCGGCCCGCTGACGCCGCCGCCGCATCCGCCCTGCTCGCGGAAAACGCCGGCGCTCTCGTCGTCGCCGGCGGCACCGACCTGATCGTGAAATGGAAAAACGGAATTCTGCCCGGCCTGACCGACCTGGTCGATCTCGGCGCCCTGAATCTCAACCGGATCTCCGTCGAAGGCGGAAAACTCCGCATCGGAAGCAGCTGCACGATGGAGCAGATCCGGAAAAATCCGCTCGTGCAGGAACGTTTCCCGACGCTGGCCTCGGCCGTCGGCCAGATCGGCGCCCTCCAGATCCGCCACGCGGCGACGCTTGGCGGCAACGTGGCGAACGCCTCGCCGGCCG
>JAKJFL010000629.1:0-2445 GCA_022704935.1 Candidatus Rifleibacteriota bacterium | reverse complement strand
CCGCTGGTTCAACGAATGGGCCCGCCGCAACCGCCCCAACGCTCGTTACGGCGACCACGACCTCGCCCTCACCTGGCAGTGGGTCTACGTCGCCCACGCCCACCTCGACCTCTCACCCGTCCGGCGAGGGAATCGACCGACGTCCAAGGACCGCGCCCGTTACCGCCAGTTCTCCGATTCCCTCGACGAGCGCCAGCGGCTCGAACTCGCCTACGCCCTCCATAAGAGGGCGTAACGCCCGTTTCATCTACGAAGCGGCGTCAGTCTGCGCGCTTCCTCGACGCCGGACGGCCTGAGTCCCTAGGATCGACCCTGATACAACAGTGATCGAACCAGCCGGACGCCACGGTAGCCGGAACCTCGATTCAGGAGGCCTTATGGATCCAGCACTTTCGCCGTTGGGCAGTTTCATCGGAAAGCTGCTCGGCGACGTGTTCGTGAATTCCAGGAAGCGACGCATGTCAATTGAGGAGCTTCGGGGGCGCGTCCAGGAAATGGCCATTTCCAACGAGCAGTTCCGGGTGACAGCTCAAGTTAATGAGCATCGGATAGCCTTTCTAGAGTCCTTCATCTCTGCCCTCGTCGCCTCGGGGTACTTCTATCGGGAAGCCGGCTATATTAGGGTGATTTCGGACGTGTCTCGACCCCAAATAGGGCAAGTCATACAGGGAGCGGTGGAGACGGTCGACACGCAGTCTCTGCCCGAAGCAGAAGTATCAGTTACAGGGCCGACTGTGAGTTCTTCCGGGAAAGCCGACGAGAGCGACGCCGCGACGATTTTCTTGGGCGGCTTCTTGGAGGAGTTGCGCGTTAAGAGGCACAGTGCAGGCGCATAGATTCCATATTCCTGTTCGATTCTTCGCCCAAATCAGATCTCATCTGATAGCAAACTTTGCGGATCTTCCATTGCGCCCCAGCATCATGGGCGTCTTCGGGCCTCCCGGAGAGGGCAAGTCGTTACAATTAGAGCGCTCCATTGAACGATGTAATGTGGAGGTGTTGTGGGTCAATGCTGGCGACTTGGAGAGCGACAACGCGGGTGAGCCGGCTCGAGTACTGGTAGAAGTTCTGAAATCTGCCTCGACTGCTACTGCCGCTGGAGAACCAACCGCTGTTGTTCTTCACGATGTTGACACAACTCTCGGAGAGTGGAAGAACAACACGGGTACGGTGAACCACCAGCACCTTATTGCCGAATTGATGCATCTCGCTGATCGGCCGGCAGCCCCGCGCTTCGGCGGAGTCCGCGTGCCAGTCTTCGTGACTGGGAACGACAGTACCAAGCTTTACGCTCCACTTACACGGGCTCGACGAATGACCTTATTCAGTTGGCTCCCGACCGAAACCGAAAGGGCGGAAGTCGTAAACTCGCTTTTTCGGCGCAGCCCGTCCGATCCTTTCGGATTAAACTTGGTGGAGCAGTTTGAAGGAGAGGCTATCGCCTTCTATGCTGACGTTCTGTCCCGCATGGACGAGGATCTATTCATCGGGCAGCTCGCAGACATGCCTAATGACATGCGGGAAGTAGTGGATTCTGCTCGTGCGTTGCGTGAACGAGTCGAAGCAGTTGGCCGACCATTTAGCCTGGAGGTGACCGTCGAGGCGGCTCGCGCCTTGGCGGCTGAGAGGTCTGGCGCGCTCACGAATTTCATCAAGGAGGTCACCTGTGAGCCCTAAGGTTCGCGTCAAGACTTACACCCAAACAAGGCTGCAGGCGTTGTCCTTTCACGCGCAGCGATTCTTGGAGTTGGCCGGCATAGGACGATCCCGTGCCGCTGAGATTTCGGGCGCCATAGAGCAACGCTGGCTACAAGCAGTCGGGGTATATGGAGCGGACGCCGACGGGGCCCGAGTCGTGGAGCAAGAGTTTACGATCGATTGGGGTCAGCACGAGGTGCTGAACGCTACCAACCCGGTGATCGATGTTTCGCAACCGGGGTGGGAGGACAACCTAGCTGTGGAGGTCGCGGCCGCATGTGCTCGATTCGTGCGGACAGTGGAAGCTTTGTCTCTGCGGACAAGCCTATGGGTGATTTTCACAGACGATATTGCTAGAGATCCGGAACTACACAGGAAAAGATGCGGCGAACTTGGGTTGTCGTTCACTGGTAAGGTCCCCGACTGGAAGGGCCAGTACACGGAGGTCCGGGTGAACGTGTCTGGGCTTGAGGAGGCGTCGATTCGGATGCGGGTGTACGAGAGGTAGCGCAGCGCGCCGAGGCCATGGGAGGGACGCGTACCTTTCACGGCGCCTGGCCTGCAGGGTGAGTTGTGCAAGGTATCCCCCGCTCGATCGTGCAGTCTTCGCTGCATCTCGACAACAGGCACTACCTCATGACTGGCGCGACGGTGCGCGTGCTGCGGATGTTCGACGGTTCGCGTGATGACAACCAGGTGTATGCCGCGCTGGCCGGGATCGGGGTCCACGTGAGCGATCAGACCTTC
>JAKJFL010000049.1:0-11515 GCA_022704935.1 Candidatus Rifleibacteriota bacterium | reverse complement strand
TCATGTGTTTGCACCTGCAGCGATGATTCTACCACATGCATGAAAAGATCAATCCGGCTGCCGGAACGGCGGAACATATCCTTTCTTAAAGGTGAAGCTCTGGTGCCGCTTCCGGTAAAATTCCATACCAAGCAGACCGATTTTCGTCTCGATGTGGATCGGAGCACCGTGATTGAGCTTCAGGGCCGTCGTTCGGTCTATGGAGAGAGAGAACCTTTCGCCTTTTTCCAGCCAGGAAGCGACGTCGAGCGTGTAGGTTTCCGATGAGCCTCCGCTCTTTCGCGAAGACAAGCGAGTTTCCCTGATTTCGAGGACGGTTGTGTCGTGACCGACGGTTTTGATGGGAATCAGGCCGTTCACGCATGTGGAGCCAACATACACGAACAGCACGAAGACGACGATCGTCATCAGCACATCGCCGGGTACGATCTGACGGAGTCTGTACAGATCATTCCTGGTGATGGATGTGAGAGAGTATCTCATGTCACAGGTGGTGGCACATGTCAATGCAAAGTATACGGTATGCAATATGGCAAGGCTGACTCCGGAGAGGAGGAACAACACCGGATACGAGTGAATGAGTTCGAATTTGAACCAGAAGTGATTCAGCAGAAACATGAGAAGGCCGGGAACGACCACCAGCCGGAATAGGACCACATCGGCTCGCTTCATGTTCGTTGCCATTTCGCCCTCTCAGTGAGAATTTTCTTGGAACCGGAGAGCCGGCGTTCCTTGTTCTTGGGCGACGTCCGTTGCCGCGCCATGAATTGAAAACCCGTTTCCATCATATCACAATGCCCGGAAAGGATTCTGCGGTGGACGGAGACAGGGGAAAGCTGGTATCATCCACGTTTCGATATGGATATCTCGTCGTGGACAGTCGTTCTCGGAATCTCGTTCGCGCTTGGATGTGACGCGTTCGCCGTCGGCCTAGCCGTTGGAACGCGCATGCCGGAGCGGAGGGCACGTTTCCGGCTGTGGTTCCATTTCGGGCTGTTCCAGTTCCTCATGACAATGGGCGGGTGGCTGGTCGGTCGCGAAATCATCCCCCTGGTGAAGGACTGGGATCACTGGATCGCCTTCGGCCTTCTTGCGTTCATCGCAGCGCGAATGCTTCGTGAGAGCTTCCAGATGGAAGAAGATGAGAATGGGAACTCCGAAGACGGTGCCGGAACACAGCCCGCACGCAAGGATCTGACGCGCGGCTGGTCGCTCGTCGCCCTCTCGTTCGCGACCAGTTTCGATGCTCTCGGCGTTGGGTTCAGCCTGAGCATGACGGCCCGGTCGCTTTTCTGGGAATCGGTCTGCATCGGGTTCGCCGCCGCCGCCATGACATGGACGGGACTGAGGTTGGGCAGGGTCCTTTCGATCCGGTTCGGAAAACGCGTAGAAACAGTAGGCGCTATTATATTATTCATTATAGCATTCAAACTGCTGTCGATCTGACAGGGTGAAGACACCAGAAGGGGAGTGAACCCATGGCAAACAAGCTCATCATCATCGGCTCCGGGCCGGCCGGTCTCACGGCAGCGATCTACGCCGCGCGCGCGGGGCTCTCGCCCATTGTCATCGAGGGTTTCATGGCCGGCGGCATGCCGGGCGGACAGTTGATGACGACCTCGGAAGTCGAGAATTTTCCAGGATTCCCGACCGGCATCATGGGCCCGGAGCTCATGTCGAAAATGCGCCAGCAGGCCGCGCATTTCAGCACCGCGTTCATCACCGAGGACGTGAGCGAGGTCGATTTCTCGAGGCGCCCATTCACGATCAAAACCTCGTCGAAGACGCTCGAAACTCATACCGTCATCATCGCGACGGGAGCGAGCGCACGAAAGCTCGACCTTCCATCCGTGCAGACGTTCTGGGGCAGGGGCGTTTCCGCCTGCGCGACGTGCGACGGGGCGCTGCCGATGTTCCGCAACCAGGACATCGCCGTCGTCGGCGGCGGCGACACGGCGATCGAGGAGGCGACCTTCCTGACCCGTTTCGCCTCGAAAGTTCTGCTGATCCATCGCCGGAACGAGTTCCGCGCGAGCAAGGCCATGCAGGAGCGCGCGCGGACCCATCCCAAGATCGAGCTGGTTCTCGACTCGGTCGTCGATGCGGTCGTCGGAGACCGGGCAATGACCGGCCTGCGCGTGAAGAACGTTAAGACCGGTGCCGTGTCGGAACGGCCCTGCAAGGGTCTGTTCATGGCGATCGGCCACACCCCCAACACGGCCTTCCTCGGCGGTCAGTTGAAAGCCGACGAAGCGGGTTATCTCGCCGTGCGCCATCCCTCGAGCGCCACATCGGTCGAAGGAGTCTTCGCCTGCGGAGACGTCATCGATCCGCACTATCGGCAGGCGATCGTCGCCGCCGGTTCCGGGTGCGTGGCGGCCCTCGACGCCGAGCGCTACCTCGCGTCGGCCGGTCTTGGCTGATGTTTACAGATTCCTGCATGACAAAAGTCGCTTCGGCATTTCCCTTCGTGTCGCGCCTGTCGAATCACGAGAGGCTCTCGCCCTTCGACGAGATCAGGGCGAACGGGTGGTTTGCCTTCTGCGGTAATCGATAACGGCCGGGATACCGGTCCCGGAAAATCAGAGCCCCCCGGCGCGTTTGCGACGGGGGGCTCTGTCTTGCCTGGCTACTGGTTATTCCTGCTGGGCCTTCAGGAAGCGCTCGCGGTCATCGACCATCTTGCTGACTTCCTTGCGGACATTCTGTTCGAACACGGTCAGGGCCTTGAAATTGTAGAGGATGGTGCGGGTCTCGGAAATCTCATCGAGCGAGGCGATTTGATTGACCTGCTTCGTGACGTTTTCCTGGATCTTTTCCATTTCCTGGACCTTCTTTTCGATGAGGTCCCAGCTGACCGGGTAATGCGGATTGTCGGCGTTCTGGTAGGCCGTGAACACGATGCCCCAGATGTTTGCCCAGCCGGACATGTTGTCGGTGAGCCGCTTGCCGTCGATCGCCCAGGAAGGATTCAGGGCGGCCAGGACAAAAGCCGTGACGACCAGTGCGCGAAGAACCTGTTTCATGAATGTTTCTCCTCTGCGGTGAAGTCGGCAAAGCGAATCGCAAGAGAGATGCCAGCCTGGAAATCCAGAACACACCGCTGTTTTGAAAGGGGGCGATCGGAAAACTGCTCAAAACTTGTCAGGCACGTGACTGATTTCGGGCTCTTTCATGGCAGGCCGGTCCGGTAAAAGGGCGAGCATGAGGGCGAGGAAGATCAGGGCGATGCCGCCGAGCCCCGCCGCGCCGGTGCGTTCCCCGAAGAGGAGCATCGACAGGATCACGCCCGAGACTGGCTGGAGATACAGAATGAACCCCGCGGTGGTCGCCGGAATCATCTTCAGGGCGCTGTTCCAGAGACCGTAGGTGACGACCGAATTCGCGAGTGCGAGAAACAACAGCGTGGCCGCGACTTTTCCGTCCCAGAGGCCGGGGCCTCCCGACAGAATTTCGAGCAGCGCGATGGGTGCCAGCATCACCGCCCCGAGCGTGAATGTATCTCGGCAGACATATATCCATGAATATATCGATAAAATGCGCTTTCCGAGAAGCGTGTAGACAGCCCAGGCGATCTGGGGGACGGTGACGAGGATGATCCCGG
The DNA here is from genome assembly GCA_022704935.1 of Candidatus Rifleibacteriota bacterium. Taxonomy (GTDB): domain Bacteria; phylum Muiribacteriota; class Ozemobacteria; order Ozemobacterales; family Ozemobacteraceae; genus MWAR01. The sequence goes on along the minus strand of JAKJFL010000049.1, from coordinate 7,911 downwards.
CGACGGCCGGTGCTCCAGTGACATCGGAACCCCGCATGTCGCCGCACAGGAGGAACAGGCCGGCGATCGCGATGACCGCCGCGCCGATGTGGCGTTTGCGAAGGGGCTCGAGCCCCCAAGAGGCGGCCAGCAGGACGGTGAACAGGGGCGGGGTGCCGGAAATCACCGAGGAAACGACGCCGGGCGCCCACCGAAGGCCGAGGTTCATCGCCGTGACGAGAACGAACGTGCCCCAGAATGCGAGGTGCCACATCCGGCGCCGGTCTTTCTTTTCGATGCCTTGAAGCGGCAGGGACCGGGAGATAACCATCAGGATCAGCCCGGCGAGGGCAAACCGGGCGAATCCGAACGTGATCGGAGGCACCTGCGCCAGGACATCCTTCGTCAGCGGGTAGGCTGCCCCCCAGATCGACGCTGCAAGCGCCACCTGCACGATTCCACGAACTCCCGATACTGTCGGCATGACTGACACTCTATCTCAGAACCTGCTTCCGAACAAACGGAATTATGGCTGGGGACGGGGCTGAGCGAATACTCGAAAGACACGGCTCGCTTCGATCCATGAATGAGCCGCTGAGGTGCAGAGTCGCAGAGTATGAAACGAGAGGAAACAGAAGAACGACTGTTTTCCTCGGCGCCTCCGCGACTCTGCCATGAATCTTTCGCTTGTTAAGCCTGACGTGGTCCATTGGCGGGCACTGTGGAAAATGGGGCGAAGGTATGATAGGTTGAATCGCATGAAGAAGACCTTGTGCTGGGTTCAGTTGATCGCCATCGTCATTTTGGTGCTGATGGCTCCCTGCACGCATTGCACAGAAGGGTTTTCAGGACGTTTCAATCCCGTGAGTATCGGTGATCTCGGCTCTCATGAAGAGTCGGAAGACCATCATTTCTGCACGTCGATCCATTGCAGCTGTCACGGCATGTTTTGCCCGATTCCCATAACGGTGTTGAGCCTGGAGGATCCGGTCTCGGAATCGTTTGGGTATCTGCCGGCGCCGTGCCTCGAGACTGAATCCGTCACCGACATCTTCCAGCCTCCGAGAACCTCCATCGGTTGATTTCGCCCGTATCAGGCGAAATTCCGTTGTTTTCCACATCAATGTCAACGAATCGATGGGGGTTTCATGACTATTTTACGCATTATATTTGTACTCGTATTTCTCGCCATTGGCCAGTCGGGTCGGACGCTGACCCTGACGGAAGCGCTTGCAGAGGCTGCTTCGAGCCCGGCGTTCCTCGAGAGCCGGCTCGGTATCGACCAGACGGCTGCCGCCGGTGAAGATGCCGGAAAACGGGGGCCGGACGCGATTTCGTTCGAGGCCGAAAACGTGGGTGGACGGCTGCCCGGCTTTTCCCAGGCCGACCTCACCCTGTCCTTCAAACGACCGATCATCAACCGTCGGAAAGCGACGGCCGAAAAGCGGCTCGCCGCCCTTGCCGTCGACAACGCGAAGCTGGATGCCGCCGCCCTCGCTCGGGACATCAAAACCCGCGTGCAGGCGGCCTTCCACGTCGTCATCGGGCTGCAGAACCTGTGCCGCAATGCGCAGGAGATTTCGCGGATCAACCAGGAGATGCTGGAAGCGACCAAGTCGCGAGTCGATGCCGGCGCCGGCCCCGAAGCTGAGCTGGTCAAGGCCCAGCTCGACAGCGACCGGGTCGAGGTCGAGAGAATCAATCTAGAAGGCCAATTGACGGAGGCCATGCTGAGCCTGTTCCGGGAAATGGGGAAACAGCCTGATCTCCAGATCGAAGCCGTCGGCACCTTGTCTGCCGATCTGGAACTTCCCGACATCGACGAGCTTCGCCGGAATCTGATTGAAATGCACCCTCAGCTTCTCTCTTCAGGCCTGAGCGCTCAGGAAAATCGGACCAGGCTGGAGCTGTTGAAGGCGGAAAATCGGCCGGCCTACAGCTGGGTGGCCGGAGCCAGGGATTTCCGCGAGACCGGGAACCATGCCTACGTGTTCGCCGTCGAGGCGGAACTTCCGAACAGGAGCGGCAACCGGGGAGCCCGGAAAGCGGCCCAGACTGAGCTGGACAAGATCGCCGCAGGCAGGGAAAAGGTCCAGCGGGAGCTGATGGCCGGCCTGGAAGAACAGGTGAAGAGATTCCAGAGGACCCGGGACACCGTTCACCGGCTGAAGAATCAGATCTCTCCCAATGCCCAGAAAGCCCTTGAAATGGCGCTGGACGGCTACCGCCTCGGCAAGACTGATCAGATCGTCGTTCTCGAGGCGCGAAAGGCCTACGCCGAAGTGACGAAGCAGATGCTCGCGGCATTGCTGGAAATGTATCAGGCCGTCGATGCCATCGAAGAACTCACCGGTGTCTGTCTCGTCGGCGAGCGGCACTGACCACGGCGCGAGAGCTTCCGGCAGGTCCGGAGGCATGCAGAAAACGGAGAACATACCATGTCACAAATGAAACACCACGTTGTTTCCATGCAGAAAACGCTTTCCATCCTTCTGATCGTTCTGCTGCTGTCGTTCCCGATCGGCCGGGCCGCCGCCGAATCCGAAGGCGAAAAGCACGAACACGGCCTCGAGGCCGCCGTTGAAGCCGGGCACGAAGGGCATGACCACAAGTCCGGTGAACACGGGAACGCCGGCGGCCATGAAGGACACGGCCACGGAGCAGGAGCCGGCGAAGATTCGGATAAGACCCTGGCGGAAAAAATGCAGGAGCCCTGCGAGCATGAGGTTCCCATCATCGAATGCGACAAATGCCGGTTTGAAGTCGGCGCGGTGAAGCTGTCTTCGACCACCCAGACCCTGGTCAAGTTCGAAACCATACGGACAAGCCCCGCGCCCAAGACCATCGATCTGGTCGGCGAGATGATCCTGGACGACAATCACAAGCGGGTGGTGACCTCGAGGATCGGCGGACGGCTGGCCTCGATGAGCGCAACCGTCGGGACCAGCGTTAAAGAGGGTGATATTGTTGCCGTTATCGAAAGCAGCGAGCTTGCACAGGCCGCGCTCGAGTATCTCAAGCGCATTTCCGAACTCGGCTTCGCCGAAAAGAAGCTGGCGAGAGCCAGGCTGCTGTTCGAGAAGAAAGTCGGATCGGAGCAGGAGGTGCAGGAGGCCCAGTCGGCACGGGACCTGGCGGACCTGGAAGCGGCCAACGCGCGGGACCGGCTCAAGATCTTCGGCCTGTCGGACGGCGACATCGCGCGCATCAACAAGAACCGGAACGATGCGATGGCACAAGGACGGATCCAGCTGCGGGCACCGATCTCGGGGAACGTCATCCAGCGCGACGGCATTGCCGGCGAAATCATCACGGGGGATCGGAAACTTCTCACCATCGCCAACCTCTGCCACCTGCTCGCCATCGGCCAGATCCACGAGAAGCAGGTCGGCGAAGTCGTGACGACACTGGCCAAAGGGCCGATTCCCGTCGAGGTGACGGTCGAGTCGTTCCCGCTCGAGACGTTTGCGGGCGAGCTGGTTGCGGCGGATTCGCAGATGCTCGAAGAGACGAGGACGCTGCCGGTGCGGGTCGAGATCCAGAATCACGACTTCCTGCTGCGGCCCGGCATGTTCGCCAAGATCCGCCTGTTCTTCGAGACGGCGCAGGACCAGACCCTTCTTTCGACCACGGCCATCATGGACGACGAGGGAAGCCGCTTCGTGTTCAAGCAGATCGAGCCGAATCTCTTCCTTCGCCAGCCCGTCGTCGTCGGCCGGAAAGTCGGCGACAAGACGATCATCCAGAGCGGGGTCGCCGCCGGTGACGTGATCGTCGTCGACGGGGCCTTTCTCCTGAAGTCCGACGTGCTTCGGGAGAAGATGGGCGCCGGCTGCGCAGACTAGGAGCACGACACGATGGGACGATTCTTTTCCCTCTTGCTGCGGTATTCACCCCTCGTCGTCGTCTGCACCTGCCTGCTGATCGCTGGCGGAAGCTGGGCGTGGAGCAATCTGCCCATCGACGCGTATCCCGACGTCACCAGCATCCAGGTGACGATTCTCACCAAGGCTCACGGCTTGTCGGTGAGCGATGTAGAGCAACAGATATCTTTCCCGATCGAGCAGAAGATGTCGGGAATGAAGGGCGTCCAGCAGGTCCGCTCCCTGTCGAAATCCGGGCTGTCACAGATCGTCATCGTGTTCGACGACGGGACGAACCCGTATTTCGCCCGGCAGCTCGTGTTCGAGCGACTGCAGGAAACGCGGGAGGAACTTCCGCCGGGCATCGAGCCCGAAATGGCGCCGTTGAGCACCGGCCTCGGCGAGATCTTCCAGTACACGCTCGAGAGCGAAAAGCACTCGGACATGGAACTGCGGACCCTTCAGGACTGGGTCGTAGCGCCGCGCCTGCGGCCTATCGCCGGGGTCAGCGAGGTCAACAGTTTCGGCGGCACCGTGAAGCAGTATCACGTGCTGGTCGACCCCGAACGCCTGCAGAAGTTTTCCCTGACGCTCGATGAAGTCGTCGAAGCGGTCGAGAAGAACAATGCCAACGCCTCGGGAAAGTATCTTTCTCGCGGCTGGGAACAGCTGAACATCACGTCCGTCGGTTTGTTCCAGAGTCCGGACGATATAGGTAGAGTTATACTAAAGACGAAGGACGGCATTCCGATCCGGGTCAACGATGTGGCCGAAATCTCGGTGGGCCACGAAGTCCGGCAGGGAGCCGTGACGCGCGACGGAAAAGGCGAAGCCGTGGCAGGTATGGTCATCATGCTGCGCGATTCCAACTCGAAGGACGTCGTCGACGCGGTCAAGGCGGCGGTGCCCGACATCCAGAAGAGTCTGCCCGAAGGCGTGAAACTGAATGTCTTCTACGACCGCACCTACCTGATCAAGGCCTGCATCAAGACCGTCATGGACGCCACGGAAGAGGGCGGCATCTGCGTCATTTTCGTGCTGTTCCTGTTCCTGGCCGAACTGCGGACGGCGTTTCTGGTCGTGCTCTCGCTGCCGCTGACGTTTTTCTTCACGTTCATCGTCATGCACTCCACCTCGATCACCTCCAATCTCATGAGCCTGGGCGGGCTGGCCTTCTCGGTCGGCATGGTGGTCGACGCCACGGTCGTGGTGCTGGAAAACGCGAGACGGCACCTGGCGCATGCCAAGCCGGGCGAAACCACGCGGGAGCTGATCTCACGGGCCGTCGCCGAAGTGGCTCGGCCGGTCGCCTTTTCGGTGTTCATAATCATCCTGGTGCTGGTGCCGCTGTTCTCGCTGGAGGGGCTGGAAGCGAAGATGTTCGGGCCTCTGGCCCTGACGATGCTGATCTCGCTGCTGACCTCCCTGATCGTGGCTCTGTTCATCATGCCGTCGCTCGGCATGTACGGCCTTCCCCACGGCGAGGAGCACGAGTTTTTCATCGCCCGGGGAATTCACTGGCTCTACGGGAAGCTGCTCCACCTGGCGATGCGCCTGCCGCGACTCACGGTGCTGCTGGCGGTGGTGATTCTCGTGGGGACCGGCTTCCTGGCTCCGATGATCGGCACTGATTTCATGCCGGCGCTCCAGGAAGGCGCTCTCGCGATCAATGCGGTTCGCCTGCCGAACGCGTCGCTCGAGGGGGCGGTGAAGGTTTCGACGGAAATCGAGAAGCGGCTGATGAAGTTCCCCGAAGTCGCCGCCGTCATCTGCAAGACCGGCCGGGCGGAGATTTCCGAAGACCCCATGGGCCCCGAGCAGAGCGACATCTTCATCACGTTCAAACAGCCGGAGCAAGGGGAGAAGTTCCGCACTCAGGAAGAGATGACGGATGTCATCCGCGCCGAACTGGAGCAGATCGTCGGGTTGCGCTACTCCTTTTCCCAGCCGATCGCCCTGCGGGTCAACGAGCTGATATCCGGCATCAAGAGCGATGTCGCGATCAAGATTTTCGGCGACGATCTCGATGTGCTGAAACGGTTCGCCTAGAAGGCGGCGGAAGTCGCGGCGGGCGTCGAGGGAGCGAAAGACGTCAAGGCCACGCAGATCTCCGGCATGGCCCAACTCGAAATCAGGATCGATCACGATGCGGCCTCCAGATACGGTCTTAATGTCGAGCAGATCAACTCCATCATCGAAACGGGGGTCGGCGGGAAAGTCGTTTCGAAACTGATCGAGGGGCAGCAACGCTTCGCCATCGCCGTGCGATTCGGGGAAAAATGGCGCACCGACGAGGAAACCATCGGCCAGCTGAAGGTGCCGACCGGCAACGGCACCTGGGTGCCGCTCGAGCAGGTCTGCCGCATCCGGCAGATCGAAAGCCCGATCGAAATCGCCCGGGAAAACGGCCGGCGGCGCATGGTCGTGGAAACCAATGTCCGCGGTCGCGATCTGGGCGGCTTTGTCGCCGATCTTCAGAAGAAAATGGCATCCGTCGAAAAGGAGCTGCCCTCCGGGTATTACATTCAATATGGGGGACAATTTGAAAATCAGCAACGGGCGATGGCGCGGCTGTCGGTCGTCGTGCCGGCCGCCATCATCCTGATTTTCATCCTCCTGGTCCTCGCCATGGGCTATCTTCGCGACGCCGTGCTCGTCATTCTCAACCTGCCGTTCGCCCTGGTCGGGGGCATTCTTGCAGTCCTCGCCTTCCAAATGTCCCTCTCGGTTTCGGCGGCGGTCGCGTTCATCGTTCTGCTGGGCATCGCCGTCCAGAACGGCGTGTTGCTGGTGGCCTTCTTCCGGCAGCTGATGCACGAGGGGCTCTCGATCAACAGGGCCGTCCGGAAAGGGTGCGCCATCCGGTTCCGGCCTCTGATGATGACGGCATTGACCTCGTTCATCGGCCATCTTCCGATGCTCTATGCGACCGGTTCGGGGGCGGAGATCCAAAAACCGCTCGCCGTCGTCGTCATGGGTGGACTGATCACCTCGACCGCTCTCACGCTTCTGATTCTGCCGGTCATTTTCCGGTGGGTCGAGGGAAGATGGGCCCGGCATCGGCGGATGCGAAAGCTGGCACGAGTTCGCGAAGCGGAGCGCAGAAGCGCCGTCTCCATGAGCGAACCGGTGGGAGCGCCTCGCTGAAGCTGGTCAGGCGGTCGTTGCCGCCGAAACGAACTAAAGCGGCAAGCCGGAGAATTCCTTCGGCTTGCCGCCGTTTTTGTATCCAGGCATCCTTCCCGTCAGGTTCCCCTGAGATGCAAACGGCCGGTCCCTTTGATGATGCCGGGCCGGATGGTCGTGTCACTCCGGGAAAGAGGGAAGGGAATGCGCTTTCAGGTCGATCTTCCTGAAAGGTTGCTCTCGAAACGGCGCATGAGGATATGGGTGTATGCGATGCTGATCGCGTCGGCTTCGTTGTCGTCCTTCGGCGCGACCTTGAGCTCGCTGGAGATCATGCGCATGACATCCTCTTTCGAGGCCCGCCCGGAGCCGGTGACCGTGAGTTTGACGCGCGCCGGCGGGTAGAAGAACACCGGGATGTCGGCCTCGGCGGCGCAGAGACGCGCGACGCCGCGCAGTTCGCCCAGGGCGATCGGCGTCTTGCGCGACGTGCGCTCCGGAAGGAAGACGTCCTCGATGGCGGCCTCGGCCGGCTTGAATCGTTTGATGAGTTCGACGAGCAGATCTCGAAGCCGCAACAGGCGCCCGGCCGGATCGCGGCGCGCGAGGGCGATGCTGGCGCTCCAGATCACCTTCGGACCGCGATCTTCTAGGATGCAGACTCCGAGCCGCTCGGCGAGGTCGAGGCCGAGGATGACGGCCACTCAGTTCGCCCCGTTTTCGTCGCGCGGGTAGAGCACGACCGAGACGCCGCTGACGATGCCGGCAAGCGCTCCCGTCACGTAGATGGAGTCGTAGCCGAAATATTGCATGCCCATCAGCAGGACGAACAGTACACAGCCGACGAAGATCATTCTCTTCTTTTCATAGGGCTTCATATTGAACGAACTCCGTTACTGCGGCAGTCTGGGCATCGGGGGGCGATTGCTGCCGGAGCGGTGGT
>JAKJFL010000048.1:0-11522 GCA_022704935.1 Candidatus Rifleibacteriota bacterium | reverse complement strand
GTCTGGCAGTTGCGCAGGATGCGCCGGCCGATGTCCATGATATCGATCGCCTTGCCCTGGAACTGCGGGTCGGGCAGTTTGCGGAAGAACTCGCTGTAATCCTTGATGACCGCCGACAGCACCGATTCGAGGCAGAGTTTGCGGTCCCGGATTCTCTTGATGACCTCTTTGCTGAGGTCGGGGTCGTCGATCAGCGTCTGATGCGCCTGGAAAATGTTCGCGATCTCGAGGCTGCTCTTGATCTGCGGAAGCTCGAGGAGCTGGGAAATTTCGATGCGGGACTGCCGCAGCGCGTTCTGGAAGCGAGCGACCTCAGCCTCGATTCCGTCTGCCGCGACGGGTGTCGCGGGAACGTTATCGAGCTGAAGGTGCTGCAGGCAGTGCGCACGACCCAGCGCATACCCCGGTGAAATGGCAAGACCCTTGAGCATGGACGACCCTTGCAATTCGATTCGAGCCATCATATCATGAACCCTTCCGACGGGCAACCGAATGTGAACGCAGAGCAAGAGCGGAGCAACGTATCATGCGCATCCTGATCAGCAACGACGATGGAATCATGGCGAAGGGCATCGTCGCCCTCGCCGAGGCACTTCTTCCGCTGGGCCACGTCACCGTCGCCGCGCCGAACCGCGAGCGAAGCGCTTGCAGCCACTCGCTCACCCTCGAACAGCCCCTGCGTGCGACGCCGGTACACTTCCCGGTGCCGGTGCACGAGGCCTGGGCCATCAGCGGCACGCCGTCGGACTGTGTCAAACTCGCGATCGGCCAACTCCTCAAAGAACCGCCTGACGTCGTCGTGTCGGGCATCAACAAAGGGGCCAACCTGAGCGTCGACGTGTTCTATTCCGGAACCGCGGCCGCGGCGATCGAGGGCGCGTTCGCGGGTTTTCCGGCGTTCGCTTTTTCCCTGGCCAGTTACGACCCCGCCAGCGACTTCACCGGTGCCGCCAGATGGGCCGCGGCATGCCTGAAACACATCATGGAACGCGGGCCGGAAAAAAATATCATGTATAATATAAATATGCCGGCCCTTCCCGAGCGCGAAGTGAAGGGCGTCCGCATCACCCGGATGGGGCACGTGCGGTATCGTGAGTCGTTCGAGTGCCGCAGAGACCCGAACGGGAAGCCCTACTACTGGCTGTGCGGCGATCCCGAGATCCTCGATCAGAGCCCCGAGTGCGACATCGTCGCCGTGCGCGAGGGGTACGTTTCCATCACCCCCATCCGTGCCGAGATGACCGACTTCGGTCTGTTTCAGAAAATGTCCGAATCAGGCTTCGCCAAAGGGGTTCAACGCCCCTGACGGCCTGGGGGTGCCGGCGTCGGGGTGTGAGCGTGTGCTGATGAACGGAACGCGTGCCGGAAATGCCTCGGAGGGAATGCACGAGCTTCGTACATGCATGGACAGCATGCCCCTCTGGCGGAACCATCGGCTCGAATGGGTCGAGTCCACCGGCTCGACAAACGAGGATCTGAAAGCCTCCGGCAAGTTGCGCCTTCTGGTCGCCGGGCATCAGACGGCGGGCCGCGGCCAGCGCGGAAGAGCATGGACGGCAGCTCCCGGCGCCGGATTGCTGTTTTCCTTCTCATGGATCTGGCCGGATATCGATTCGGCATGGGAGATTCCGTTCAGAACTGGGCTTGCCGCCCTATCCGCCCTTCGTCCCTTCGCCGGCGGGGTTGACAAGCTCTGGCTGAAATGGCCGAACGACATTTGTCTCGGCGACGGAAAGCTTGGAGGCATTCTCGTCGAATCGACCGTCAGAGACGACGGCCTGCATCTCGTTGTAGGCATCGGCATCAACCTGCGCGACCCGGGCCGGCTTGCCGACGACGAGGCCGGTCCGCGGATGAAGTCGGCGGCGCTCGCCGGGTGCGGGGAAATGGCCCGCGCCGCCGACCGATGGGCCGTTCTTGGCGCATTCGTTCGCTCCTGGGCCGATCAGATGGGGCTTGCGCGCTCGGGCGGGGATGCGCTGAGGGCTGCCTATATCGAAGCCGCCGGGCCGTTCTGGGGCCGGAACGTGCGCATCGCTCTCGGCGACGGCGGAGTGTTGGAAGGACGGGCGGTCACCCTGGGCGCCGGCGGGGCGCTCGAAATCATCGAAAAAAACGGCGGGCACCGGCTCGTCACCGATGCCCGCCGTCTGTTTCTCGTCGGGGAATGATCCGCGTCAGAGCCCCGTGACGGGAATCAGGACCTTGTAGGAGAACGGCGCCTGATCGGTGCGCCCGTATACCCAGACGTAGGCGTCTGTCGTCGGGTTCTCGAAGATGTGCTCCACGACGCCGCTTTTCATCTCGCTGGGCGACGTGGTGATCCGGTCGCGGCCATCGAAAATTTCGATCTTGACCGAGTCGCGCAGCACGTTCTGCGCGAAATCGACGCTGATCGCGAGCGGGGTCTGGGGTGAAATCGACTGGGCGGTCGGCGTCGGATCGGTGTTGAAATCAAACGACTGGGCTCCATTCGTCGCACGGTTCTGGATCGAAACGCTGAGCAGGTATGGCTTCGCGTCCTGCTGGACGGATGCGGTGGCAATGCCGCCCGCGTTCTTCGCGCGATCCTCTCCTGTCGCGGGCTCGGTGGAGGTGCTTCCGGCTTCGCTCGTGTCCTGGGCCATGGCGTAGGAAGTATCCTGTGTCGCGGCGGCCTCGGAGCGTGCGGGAGACCCCGTGTCGGCATTTCCGGAGACCTCCTGCCGCTGGCCGGCCATCGCTGCGCCCGAACCGGAGCCAGACGTTTCATCGTGTGACAAGTTGCCTGATTCACCTGCGCCGGAGCTTTCACCAGAGCCGCTTCGGGGCGACCCGATGCGGTCGGCCGCTCCATTGTTCGTCGCATTTGAGTCGGACATGCCGCTGCTTGAGGTCTGTTGCCCATCCGACGTGTCGGCATCGGCCCTGTGGCCGGAAGAGCCGCCCTTGGAGCCGCTGATCTCGGTGCCGGCGTCAGTGGACGAGGTTCCGCCTGTGTGCGACGGCTCGCCGACGCCCTGTCCGGCGGTGTCCGCACGGGAGGCGTCTGCGGAGCGTTTCTGGTCACCTGCCACCTCGGGCGGATTCGCCGGATCGGTGTACAGGTCGCTCAAATCGTAGGTCTGGCTTTCACCTCCGGCTGAGGCGTCGCGTTTGATGGTGCCGGTGCTTGCGCCCCAGCCCGTCGTGCCCGATGACGAAGAGCCGCTGCCGCCGTCAGAACTGGCGGAACCGCCCGGGCGCGTCGAGAGGTCCGGGTCTTCAGTGCGGGCGCCGGCCGATTCGACGGTTCGGTTCGCGAAGGACATTTTCAGAACCGGAATCTGCACGTTGATGATTTCCTGGCTTTCCTTTGACACCGGGTGTTTGTACACGACGCGCGCGGTGTAATCCTTCTGGTTCGGGACCCGGAAAATGTGGCGATAATTCGCGGGGAACGAGCCGTGTTCGAAGGCATGATCGCCCTCGTTGTCCCGGATGGTGACGCTCAGGTCGTTGCCGTCGATCCCGGTGCCGAGGTCGAGGGCGATCTTGACGCGGGTGTCTTCGAAGATCGGCCTGGTGATCGACGCGACGAGGGGCACCCGGCCCGGTTTGGATGGATTGATCGCGGCCGCGTAGCGGCATTCCTGTTGAGATATCGGGTCAAATATAGTGAGGATTACAGGAGGCTCGGGGATCTTCGCCGGTGCCGCGTCGATTCCCTTGGGCGCCGTGGTCGGCGCGGATGATGCGGGAGATGCGGCCGGTTTTGCCGCGGATGTCGCGGCCGGGGTCGACGGAGTGGAAGACTTCGACGGCGCGGAGGAGGCTGATGGCGCGGTTGTGGCTGACGGTTGAGACGATGTCGTGGGAGACTCCGGACTGTCGGTTGTTCCGGTTACAGCGGTGGTCGGCGACGGTGTTGGAGATGGCGCCGGTGCCGGGGTTGCCGGTGCCGTTTCGGGTTTTGACTCGATGCCGATATTGCCTTCGGCCCAGGTTTCTTTAACTTCGTAGGGCTTTCCGTCAGGTCCTATTTTCCACTTTTTCTCCCAGGTCCAGGCCCAGCCGGTTCCTCCGCCCGCTTCCTTGATCTTGGTGGCTGCGTCGTTGAGAAAACCGTTCACGAAGCTCTGCTGGTCCGAGGTACCGGAATTCGTGACCTGGGCACCGTCCGTCCGTGTGCCGCCGGTGGTGTTGATGATCGTTTCGATCTTTTCAGGGCTTCCGGTTGTACCGCTGGTTCCCGAGGTGAAGCCGGTGGTGGGCGATTCCCATGGTCTGGGATCTTCCGCGTGTGACGGAGCGGCGGAAAGCAGGGCGACAGTCAGCAAAAAGGCGGGGACGATGTCACGTGCGTGCATACGAATCGGAAGCCTCCTCTAAAGCAAATCCTTGTATACCTCTTCAGTATATTGGCATTCTCCAACTCTTGTCAAAACGAGCCGCTCTATTGTATGAAAGAGGGGTATATCGTAAATACATCGTTGATGAACATGGACAGGGTGCGCCGAAGGTACCACAGTTCAATGCCATCACCCAGGAGGCCGGAATGCCCGATTTCGATCCGCGGCTCATCGCATGCCGGCGGTGCGGCGTCATCATGATGAAGCTGTCGCGCGACATCTGTCAGAAATGCTACCTGGAGGAAGAAGAGGACTTCAACAAGGTGAAGGACTATCTTCGCGATCATCCGGGCGCCTCGATGAAGGAAGTCGCCGTCGGAACCAGCGTTGCCGAGAGTCTGATCGAAAAATTCGTCTCGAGCGGTCGCCTCGAGAGGCTTGGCGTCGTCGTCGAGCACATGTGCCAGACGTGCCAAAAGCAGATTTCCTCGGGAATCATTTGCCCGGAATGCAAAAAAGATCTCAAGATGCATTTACAACAATTAAGGGAAGAAGTGACCCGCACGCGAGAGCCGTTGAAGCCGAAACGGGACGACTCCACCGACGGTGGGTTCCATTCCAGTAAAACCAGACGATCTGAGTAGTTGAATTGGATATGGTGCTGTGCTAGACTTCATTGCTTGTGCCCCTATACTGGCTTCCGGTGCGGGTTGTGTGGTTCGTAACCGCGCCAGACCGCTGCAGTGTGGCTGCGCGGCGTATCTTGCGGCAAATCCAGGGCCTTGCCCGACACGGAGAGAAAGCAGATGATTCCTGGTGAGGAAAAAGGCGAAATCAGTAACGAGTTTTTCAAAAAACTCAATCAGCAGATCGTCCAGAAGGACAACCTCATCAAGCTGCTGCAATTGCAGATCAAGACGCTGAAGTCCCAGGCTGACGAAGCCGCCGAAGGGCCGAAAAAGGCCGACCTGGAAAAGGCGCTCGAGGCCAAGGAAGCCGAGGTGAGGCGCCTCGAAGCCAGCCTGGCCGAGGGAAAAGCCGAACTCGATGCCAGGCTTCGCGAGAAGGAAGAGCAGATCCGCTCTCTCCAGCAACTCCTGGAACAGCACCAACAGGACCAACAGGAAGCGCTGGCCGCTTCTGCCGCTGAATCACGGATTCCGGAACTCGAGTCGAGAATAACCGAGCTCGAAGGCCAGATTGAACAGGAAAGACAGGCGCGAGCCGCCGTGGAAGCCGCAGGGCAGACTGCCGACGAAGAAGTCCGCAAGCTCAAGGCCGATCTCGAAACGGCCCAGGCCTCCGGAGAAGAGATACAGAAGCTCAAGACCGAGCTCGAGGCCGCCCAGGCCATGGCAGCCGAACGGGACCAACTGCAGGAGACCGTGACCAGCCTTGAACAGGAACTCGCCGATGCCAGGGCAAAGGGGGCCGAGCTCGTCCTGACCTCATCACCCGAGGAATCGTCTCGCATTTCCGAACTCGAGCAGGATGTGGCCACCCTCAAGGGACTCATCGCCGAGAAGGACGAACAGCTCTCGACCCTGCTGGCTCCGGGCGGTGCCGTGATCTCCGAGATCGACCTCCAGACGTTGAAGCTCGAAATCAACTCGACGAAACAGGCGCTCCAGGAAGCGACAGCCCGGGCGATGCGTGCCGACGAGCTTGAAAAGCTGATTCCCGAACTCGAAAACCAGGTTGCCGAACTGCCCGAGCTGCGTCGCAAGATCGCGATGCTCGAAACCAGCAGCGCCGGCCTCGACGAGATGCCCCTCAAATACGCCGCTCTCGAATCCGAGCGCCAGGCCCTCCAGGAGGAACTCCTGGCCCTGAAGGCGAGACCGGCCGCTTCGCTGGACGACCTGGCGAAACTGAGCCGCCTCAACGAGGAGTTCGGTCGTCGGCTCGCCCAGAGCGAGGAAGAAAAGACGAAACTCAGGCAGGAGATCGTCGATCTCCGCATGAATCTCAACATGCAGCACGACACCACGGTCCACGATCCGAACGTGCGCATCGAGATCGAGCAGCTGACGGGCCAGGTCGCCGACCAGCTGGTGGCGATCCAGAAGCTCGAAGGCCTGCTGACCCAGCAGAAACGCGATCTCATCACGAAGGACGAGGAAATCTCCACCCTGAAGCAGAAGCTCGCGACGGCCGAAGACTCCACGTCCGTCATTTCGGCCGACTCCGACAATCAGATCATCTCCGGATTCATCGACTTCTTCGACGGCCTCGACGCGTTCCTGTCGAAGAACCAGAATCCTGAGCTCCAGAGCCTGCATCGCAAGCTCCTCGATCGGCTCATCATCCCGAACAAGATCCAGTATATGCCGGTCGTCTCCGAGATCTACGACACCCAGCGGCATGTCGCCACGGATTACTTCCGTTCCGACAAATTCCCCGAGAAGTGCATCGTGTTCGAGGTCGAAAAGGGATACCGCAAAGGCGATTCGGTCATTAAAAAGTCAAAGGTATGGGTCGTCCAGAACCTGTACCACTGCGCCAGCTGCGATGCCCTCCAGGGCAATCCCGACAGCCGGTTCTGCCACCTGTGCGGCAAGAAGATCACGGCTCCGAACGGCCTTCCGGTCGACAGCCTGCCGACCTTCGAACCGACGGCGACCACCTATCTGCGGTTCGCCGAGCGCATGATCGAGACGAAACAGTTCGACAAGGCCCGCGATTACCTGAAGGAAGGCCTTTCGATCGATCCGCAGTCGGTCCCGATCCTGCTCAGGCTCGCCGACGTCTACGCGCAGGCCTCCGAGTTCTCCGAGTCGCTCGTCCTGCTCAGGCAGGCGCAGGCGGTCAAGGAAGACCCGCGCATCGCCGACCGCATCAAGCAGCTCGAGGTCAAGATCACGATCTACGAACAGGCGCGCAGCCTAAATCTGAGCCCCGAAGAGTTCGACAAACTGGTCAATCTCATCCAGAAGTAAACTATATACGAAACTATATGAATACAGCACCCGACGCAGAAAAAAACGCTTCGACTTCTCCCGATACGCTTGCGAAGGCCTACAACCCCGTCGACGTGGAAGACCGGATCTACGGTTCCTGGGAACGGCAGAACTGCTTCCATGCCGACGAGTCCTCTTCCGGCCCCCGCTTCACCATCGTCATCCCCCCGCCGAACGTCACGGGGATGCTCACGATGGGCCACGTGCTGAACAACACCCTCCAGGACATCCTCATCCGCCTCCACCGCATGTCGGGGAAGGAGGCCCTGTGGCTGCCCGGCACCGACCACGCCGGCATCGCGACCCAGAACGTCGTCGAAAAAGCTCTCGCGAAGGAGAAAACCTCTCGACACGACCTCGGCCGCGAGAAGTTCCTCGAGAAGGTCTGGGCCTGGAAGGAAAAATACGGCGGCATCATCATCAGCCAGCTCAAAAAGCTCGGCTGCTCCTGCGACTGGGAACGCGAGCGGTTCACGATGGACGAAGGCCTGTCGCAGGCCGTGCGCGAATCGTTCGTGAAGCTGTATAAAGATGGTTTGATATATAAGGGTAAGTATATCATTAACTGGTGTCCGCGCTGCCGCACCGCGCTTTCCGACGAGGAGAAGATCCCCGAGGAGAAGAAGGGCAGCCTCTGGTACATCAGGTATCCGCTCAAGAGCGGAAAGGGTCATGTCATCGTCGCCACGACCCGCCCCGAGACGATGCTCGGCGATACGGCCGTTGCGGTGAACCCCGATGACGACCGGTTCCGCGACCTCGTCGGCCAGTCGCTGGTTCTGCCCCTGATGAACCGCGAGATCCCCATCATCGCCGACGACTACGTCGATCCGAAGTTCGGCACCGGCGCCGTCAAGGTTACCCCGGCGCACGACCCCAACGACTTCGAAATGGGGCGCCGCCACAGCCTCGAACAGATCATCGTGATGGACGAGGGCGGCGTGATGAACGAGCTGGCCGGTTCCTACAAGGGGCTCGACCGGTTCGCCGCGCGCGAGAAGATCGTCGCCGACCTCCAGGAGCTGGGACTGCTCGAAAAAATAGAAGACCATACACTTGCCGTCGGTCATTGCGAGCGGTGCAGCACCGTCATCGAACCCTACCTGTCCGACCAATGGTTCGTCCGCATGAAGCCCCTAGCCGAAAAGGCCATCGCCGCCGTGAAGGACGGCACGCTCCGGTTCACCCCGAACCGCTGGGTGGGCGTCTACCTGCACTGGATGGAAAACATCCGCGACTGGTGTATCAGCCGCCAGCTCTGGTGGGGCCATCGCATCCCGGCCTTCACCTGCGGCCATTGCAAGAACGTCATGGTCGAGATGGAAGCTCCGAAAACCTGCTCCAAATGCGGTAAAACAGACCGCATCAAGCAGGACGAGGACGTCCTCGACACGTGGTTCAGCTCCTGGCTGTGGCCCTTCTCGACGATGGGCTGGCCCGGAAAGACACGGACCCTCGACTCGTTCTATCCGACCGACACGCTGGTGACAGGCCCCGACATCATCTTCTTCTGGGTCGCCCGCATGGTCATGGCCGGCTACTACTTCATGGATCGCTGTCCCTTCCACGACGTCTACTTCACCAGCATCGTGCGCGACATGAAGGGCCGCAAGATGAGCAAGTCGCTCGGCAACTCGCCCGACCCGCTCGATATCATCGCCACCTACGGTGCCGACGCCCTGCGGTTCACGATCGTCTGGCTGGCCCCGGTCGGCCAGGATATCCGGTTCGCCGCCGACAAGGTCGAGATCGGCCGGAACTTCGCCAACAAGCTGTGGAACGCCTCGCGCTTCACCCTGATGAACATGACGGGCGCGGAATGCACGATCTCCGACCCGCTGCCCCCCGTGGAACACCTCTCGATCTGGGACCGTTGGCTCCTCTCGCGGTTCAACGGCGCCGTCGAAACCGTCCGGCGCGAGCTCGCCGACGGCCAGTACAAGTTCAACGAAGCCCTCAAGGGTGTGTACGAGTTCATCTGGAACGAACTGTGCGACTGGTACATCGAGATGAGCAAGTCGACCCTCATGGGTCCCGACGGCCCCGAAAAAGACCGCGTGCGCCGCGTCCTCCTGCATGTGCTCGACGGCGCCCTGCGCCTGCTGCACCCGTTCATGCCGTTCGTCACCGAGGAGATCTGGCGCAAGCTGCCCGGCGCGAAGGGAAACCTGATGCAGGCCGCGTACCCCGTCGTCCGGCCAGAGCTCGTGAATACGCCGCTCGAAGCCGAAGTGGGAGAGGTGATGGAAGCGGTCCGCGTGATCCGCAATCTGCGCGCTTCCGCCAATATCGCTCCCGGGAAGCGCGTCACCGTGCGCGCCGTGCGAAACGAGGCTCTCAGCCCCGTCATCGAGCGTCACGCCGACATGATCAAGGCGCTGTCCAATGCCGAACGGCTCGACGTCGTCACCGCGAAGCCGGCCGGCCACCTCGTCGGCCTGATGGGCGCTTCAGAAATCTGCCTCGATCTCGCCGGCATGGTCGATGTCGAAGCCGAGAAGAAGCGCGTCGCGCAGGAGATCGCCAAGATCGAGAAGGAGCTCGCGAAGATCGCGGGCAAGCTCGAAGACCAGAACTTCGTTTCCAAGGCCCCGGCCGATGTCGTCGAACACATTCGGTCCGGTATAGATTCATACGGACTGCAGAAGTCGAAGCTCAACGAATACCTGATGGAACTGGGGAAGATCTGACACCGTGAAATTCCAGGCCACACCCAAGGAGCAGCTCGAGATCGTCGCGACCGGAACGGTCGACATCGTCACCCGTGACGAGCTGCTGAAAAAGTTCGAGAAATCATACGCCACCGGCAAGCCGCTGGTGATCAAGCTCGGGGCCGACCCATCGGCGCCCGACATCCACCTCGGCCACACCGTCGTGCTGCAGAAAATGCGTCAGTTCCAGCAGCTCGGCCACGAGGTCGTCTTCCTGATCGGCGACTTCACCGGCCGAATCGGCGACCCGACCGGCAAGAAGAAGACCCGGCCGGCGCTCACCGAAGACGAGGTGAAGGCGAACGCCGAGACCTACAAGCATCAGATCGCGAAGATCCTCGATCTCGAGCGCACCCGCATCGTGTTCAACAGCAGCTGGCTCGGGGCGCTGACCTTCGCCGACGTGCTCAAGCTCACCTCGCAATACACCGTCGCGCGCATGCTCGAACGCGACGATTTCAGCACCCGGTACAAGAACCAGACGCCGATCAGCATCGTCGAGTTCATGTACCCGCTGATGCAGGGTTACGACTCGGTCGCGCTCAAATCCGACGTCGAGCTGGGCGGCCTCGACCAGACGTTCAACCTGCTCGTCGGTCGCGAGCTGCAGCGGGCCTACGGCGTAGAGCCGCAGATCACCCTCACCATGCCGATCCTCGAAGGCCTCGACGGCAAGGACAAGATGTCCAAGAGCCTCGGCAACTACGTCGGCATCAACGAAGAACCTGGCCAGATCTACGGCAAGCTGATGTCGATTCCTGATGAATTGATGATCAAATATTTCGAGCTGCTCACCGACCTCACCCCGGCCCAGCTCGCGGAAGTCCGGGAACAGGCGCCGCGCGAGCCGAAGACCGTCAAAATGCGCCTTGCACGCCGCATCACCGCGATGTACCACGGTGAGGAAGCCGGCGCGAAGGCGGAGGAAGGCTTCGAAAAGTTGTTCGGGAAAACCGGCGACGGCCTTCCCGATCAGATCGACGAGACGACGATCGCCTGCGGCGCCGACGGCATCACCCTGGTGAAAGTGCTGGTCCAGTCAGGGCTGGCACCGAGCGGCGGCGAGGCGAAACGCCTGGTCCAGCAGGGCGGCGTGCGCATCGAGCAGGAAAAGTGCACCGATCTCGGACGCCAGTTCAAGGCCGGCGACTCGTTCGTGCTTCAGGCCGGGAAGCGCAGTTTCAGACGTATCATTCTCACCGCATGAGCCGACCTTGAGGTCCTTTCCGGCTGTCGAAGCCGGAACGGCGCAGACCAGGCGGACCCCATGCGATGCGTGTTTCAGGGGCGCGGGGCGCCCCACAAGGAGGCAATCATGTCACAGAACCTTACACTCACACTCCCCGACGGCAAGGCTCTCGAAGTCCCCGCCGGCGCCACCGTGCGCGACGCGGCCGCGAAAATCGGTCCCAAGCTGGCCCAGGCGGCCATCGCCGGCAAGATCGACGGGGAGTTCGTCGACATCCGCATGCCTCTCCTCAGGGGCGGCAAATTCGAAGTCGTCACCATGAAATCCGCCGACGCGGCCGAAGTCTACCGCC